>QHXG01000546.1 GCA_003222845.1 Acidobacteriota bacterium
TGATGCGCCTCGTGCACGGCGGCGCAAACCTGTTCAATGATATCCACTACCCAATAAAGCGGTAAGCGATCTTCTTCGGCGAGCACGTCGCTGAGCGTGCAACCGTCCAGATACTCCATGACCAGATAGGCGACGCTTTCATTGCCGGAACGCGCGAAGCCAAAGTCGGTTACGTCAACGACGTTGGGATGTCGCAGACGCCCGGCCGCGCGCGCTTCCCGCTTGAACCGTTCCACAAACTCCCGGTTGCGCATGAATTGCGGAGCGATCAACTTCAACGCGACGTATCGGTCAGTGCCAGGATGCGTGGCCAGATAGACCGCACCCATGCCCCCTTGACCGAGCAAACGCTCAAGGCGGTACTTACCATCGAGAATCTGACCGACGTAACGATCGAGAGATGTCATGAGAATCGATTCCGTTTCTCTAGCCCAGGCGTTCACGCCTGGGAAGAAGGAGGAAATGAATTTGTTTGTGAAAGCCCCATTAATGGGGCTTCCCCATCAATGTGTTGCATGTTTTCCAGGCGTGAACGCCTGGGCTAGGGAAAAACTCTCAGGCCTCCAGCTAATACCAACGATTATCATACCAATTTCGTTTGCGTAGTTTTTCGTCCGTCCAAAAATTCTTCAGCAGATCGACGCGCGAGCCCTCATTCGTCTCCGCAGGCAAAACCACGGTCACAACGTCATAGCGATACGCTGCATTCATAAGTCCAAGCATCCTTCGATATCCGCGTGCGGCGCGCGCAATCTGACGTCTCTTGCGCCAATCAACATTGACTTGCGGCGGCGCAAACTCGTCGGAAGCGCGCGTCTTGACTTCGATGAAACAGAGCGTCGGTCCGTCGTAAGCCACGATGTCGATCTCCGCAGTCACGATCACGTCACGCGTATTGCGGCCAATCGGCAGGCTGAAATTTGCGGCCACCATGCGATAGCCGGCGCGTTCCAGGTGTTCGAGTGCCAGGGCCTCACCGCGCGAGCCCAATTCAAAGTGCGGCGCGATTTCTTTGGCCGTCACCAGGGCGGCATCAGGATGTGCTCGGCGATTGAGTTTGATTGGGAAGTTAAGCTTCATGACTTCCGTTTACGAGATCAGTTTGCTCAACCAGTTCGGATGCAAAGGCAAACCCAACAGCCCGGCAAGCCCCATGGCCGCCCCAAACGCGGCGAAGACCAGCGAGGTCCAGAGCAGCCAACGCTTGCGCGTCAAAGCGGTCACGGCCAGCATGGCCAGCGAAACCGAGAGCGCGGCGTCTGACAAGTCAAACTGATCGTCGCGATAATTCAGCGCGTCATACTTGTCTTCCAGGCCGCGGGCCTTCGCTTGCAGATCCTTTTCATCGCTGCCATAACGCGCCATGTCTGAGTCATATCGTTTCAATTCATCTTCCAGGACCGTTGCACTCTGCGGCGGAGCATTAGCGCGCATGGCAGTGGCCTGATCGTGGCCCAGTTCCAGTAGGTGATGCTTAATTCGCTTGGACTGATATTCGTTCCAGGTATCGACCGCGTCTGACTTTGCCTGCAACATCGCCTGGACGATGTTGTCGTCTTTGACTTTCGTTACGGCCATAAAGGCAGCCAGAATCGCCACGCTGACAGCGATCCAATTGTTCAATTGGTCCCTGCCCTTATCGCCGGATTCAGGAAGCAGTTCGGAAGGATTTTCCATTGCATTTGAGAGTTTAACCGCGAAGGCCGCCGAGCTCCACGCAGCAGAGTCAGAACCGTCTGCGGTAGCGGGCGGTTAATCTGTGTCCAGCGACGCGCTATGAAGGTCTGCGACCAACCGCCCGCTACCGCAGGCGGTTCTGACTCCTCCGCGGTTAAGAATTACTCGGAAGCTTCTGGTTCTTTCTTCGCGTTCTTCTCCGAAGATTCACCCGAGGTTTCAGGCTTGGCCGTGTGTTTTGTCTTTTTTGGCCGTCGCCTGCCGAACGTGCCGCGATGAATCTTACCGCGTCGTGATCGCTGATCACCTTTTCCCATTAGTTATGCTCCTCGCGTTTGGATTACTTCTTCATCAATTCAAGAACCGCAGCAGTCATAGCTTTGACTCCGGTTCGCAGCGTCGGCTCCGTCAGCGGCTCGAATAAACTTGAATGCAGTGACGGCAGAGGCTTGCCGGATTTTTTGCTCGTTTCAACTTTCGCCGGCTCAACCGCGCCCAGCCAAAACATGCAACTCGGAATCTGATTGTCCAGACTGAAATTGCCGAAGTCTTCGCTGCCCATGATCGGCGGCCACTTCACGACATTGTTGGCGCCCAGAGTTTTTTCGAAGGTGCCGGCCAGCCGCTCAGTAAGTTTCGGATCATTGTAGGTTGCGGGAGTAACTTCGGTATCGCTCACCTTTACAATCGGCGCCCGGTCTTCGGGAATTCCCGCCGCCGCCGCGATGTTCTTCGTGATGCGCGCAATCGAGGCCAGGATATGTTGCCGCACCTCTTCCTTGTACGAGCGGACAGTGAGCAGCAGTTTGACTTCATCGGGAATGATGTTGGATTTCGCGCCGCCATGAATCGAACCCACTGTGACCACCGCCGGATCGAGCGGTGAATTTTCGCGACTGACGATTGTTTGCAGAGCCACAATCGTTTGCGCCGCTACGACGATCGGATCTTTTGTAGCCTCCGGCTTCGACCCATGCCCGCCGAGCCCGCGGATAGTGATCTCGACTGAAGTCGAGTTGGCCAAAGCAAAGCCCGGACAATAGGCGACCTTCCCGGCTTCCAGCTCCGCATTGTCATGCAGCGCAATTGCGAAATCCGGTTTCGGGATCTTCGAGTAAAGTCCGTCGGCCAGCATCGCTTTAGCGCCGTCGATCGTTTCTTCCGCCGGTTGTCCGATCAAAACCAGTGTGCCGCGCCACTGCTCCTTCAACTGTGCGAGCATCTTCGCCGTGCCCAACATGCTCGTGATGTGAATGTCATGGCCACAGGCGTGCATCACACTTACATCCTGGCCGGCGTCATTCTTTGTCTTGACCGTGCTCGCGTAGGGCAGGCCGGTCTTTTCTTCCACTGGCAGCGCGTCAAGATCGGTGCGCACCAAAACCGTTGGGCCGTCGCCGTTCTTCATGACGGCGACCACGCCATAGCCTTTCCAATTCGGTTGGACGAATTTTCCTACGTTCTCTGTCACCTCGTAGCCGAGCGCGCGCAGCTGCGCGGCGAAGAACGCTGAGGTCTTCACTTCATAATGTGACAGCTCCGGCGCGGCGTGCAGCATCTTGTAGGTACTAACAAGTGTCGCAAGTTCGCGATCGACCATCGCATCGAGAGACTGCTGGGCTTGGGCCGACGTGACGAGTATGAAGCTGAACAAAAGGATGACAAAGGGTTTGTTTTTCATGAATACTCCGGGACGCTCTGCGACCGTCAGTTTGCGGAGGCAAGATATCGCAGAGAGGGTGGCTCTCACAAGTCGTAAGTGAATATCTGAACGATCGTGGCCTGCGCGACGCGGATGGCCCGATAGTTCTTTTTCACCTAGATAAGCTAAACTTTTTATTTTCGCATAACGTATCAACGGCCACGTAGGCGGCGCTCCACTTCTGCCCGTCAAACAAGCACTGAAAATCCTTGGGAGTACTGATGAACATTCTTAGGCACTTTCTTATGGCAGCATTCGTTTGCGCCGCGCTTACCATCTCGGCCCGCTCAGCGCCCTCCACGACCAATCTGGCCGGCAGTTGGCAGGGCACGCTTAACGTCGGCAGCCAAAAGCTGCGGGTCGGGCTAAATCTTTCGGAACCGAAGCCTGGTGGGTTCGCGGCCACGCTCGATCTTCCTGACAATGGGGCAAAGGGATTGCCGGTCGAGCACGTAAGTCTTGCGGATCGGATTCTGAGTTTTGACGTCAATATCGGTGCGCCATCTCAATTTGAGGGCGTCGTCAGTCGCGATCTGACTGAAATCCTGGGCAGCTTGCAGCAGGGCGGAAACTTCCTTCCGCTAGCTCTCATGCGCATGGATGGGAAATCTGAAGCCAGCGCGGCGAAGCCGGCTATTTTGTCTAGTCCGCATCGCAAGTTTGAGTTGAAACCGTGCGCGGTGGCGGGCGTGACTAAAGATGCGCTGTGTGGTCAATACGAAGTTTATGAAGACCGCGCGAAGAAGGCCGGGCGGAAGATCAACTTGAACATCATGGTCTTGCCCGCGTTGGTCGATAAGCCGGCGCCGGATCCGATCTTCTATCTTCAGGGTGGGCCTGGTGGCGCGGCTACTTCAGTAGCCCCCAGTTGGATCATGACGCAAATGCACCGCACTCGCGACGTGGTGTTGGTCGATCAGCGCGGCACCGGAAATTCAAATCCCTTGCCGTGCAACTTTCGCGGCGATCCAAACGACATGCGCGGTTACTTTGTCGAAGGCGCCACGCCTGAGGGTGCGCGACTCTGTCGCTCGGGATTGGAAAAGAACGCAGACCTGCGTCTGTACACGACCACGATTGCAATGGCGGATCTCGACGATGTTCGCGTTGCACTCGGTTACGAGCGAATCAATGTGTACGGCGGCTCGTATGGCTCGACGGCGGCGTTGTCTTATCTGAACTTTTATCCTCAGCACGTGCGCACGGTCACAATTTCAGGCGTGGCGCCGCCAGACAACCAGTTGCCGCTCTCATTCGCGAAGGGTGTCGAGCACGCGCTCAATCGTTTATTCGATGATTGCGCCGCGGACGAAAAGTGTCGACAAGCTTTTCCAGATTTGCGGAAAGACTGGGACGCGGTAGTGGCAAACGTAACCAAAGGGCCGGTGACGTTCGATGCGCTAAACCCAATCACACACCAAAAGCAGCAAGTCACGATGACGCGCGAAGGCTTTGCGGAACTGATCCGGCTGGTGCTCTACGTGCCCAACGTAATGAGCGCGCTGCCACTGATGATTCATCAAATGAGCCAGAATGATCATACGCAGTTCGCCTATTACGCTTATCAGGTTCAGCGTGGAATCGACGCGGGAATCGCGCGAGGAATGCAGCTCTCAGTGTTATGCGCGGAAGATATCCCGTTTCTCAAAGAATCTGATATCGAGCCGGCGATGGGCGGAACGTTTTACGGCGGAAATCGCGCGCGTCTTTATCTCAAGCTTTGCCAGGAATGGCCGCGGGGCGATATGCCGCCGAAATTCCGCGCGCCCATCAAATCGAACGTTCCAGTGCTGATGCTTTCCGGCGAATTGGATCCGGTAACGCCGCCGGATGTGGCCGCGCCACTGCTGCGCTGGCTGCCGAATGGCCGGCAAATCGTGATGCATAACACGACTCACAATGCTTATCCGTGTTCTGAGAAGCTGGCCCGCGAGTTTATCGAGAAAGGAACGGCGAAGGACTTGGACACCTCGTGCGTTGAAGCTATTAAGCGATTGCCATTCATAACTTCACTGCCACCGTTGGCGATTCCGAGGTAGCGTAGACTTCAGTCTGCGTTCCGGTCTTGCTACAGACTCGATCGTCTACGCGATTTCTAAAGCGAAGCGTGTTCTCCCAGCTTCCAATTTGATAAAATTGCGCGTTGACGAACGGAGGAATCTGCGCAAATGGATACTCTCAAATTGGCGAGTATGAAATATCGCTGGCGTCGCCGGCTGGTTCTGGCGTTGAGCACAACGTCTCTTCTTCTGTTAGGGCATGCAGGAACGCCCTGTACGAGAATCGTCGACTCACAAGTCCAGGACAACGACGGCGGCTACGAGACCGAGATGAACAAAGGGCTCGATCTTTTGCGGCGTCATCGTTATGAAGACGCGCTAAAAAGCTTCAAGCACGCGAATGAGATGCACGAAAAGAAATGCGCCGAGTGTTTCTATGGCATGGCCCAGGCTTACCAGGGATTGCAGGCCTATAAGAACGTAGTTGAAAGCTGCGACAAGATGATCGAACTTGCGGCTAGCAATAAGCAGCTAATGGCGCAGGCGTACAACCTGAAAGGAATCGCCCTGCAATCGCAGGCCGAGATCAAGGACCTGAAGAAACAACAGGTGGCCGAAGCTGTATTTCGTCAGGGATTGGCGCTGAATACCGAGCTGCCGATCCTTCATTACAATCTCGGCGTCACGTTGTTGTGGGAGGTACGCGACGCGGAGGGAATCGCCGAGCTAAAGAAATACATCCAGCTCCAGCCGGATGGATCAGATGCTGAAACGGCCTCGAAGATGATCGCGAACCCGCGTCGGGCAAGGGAAGCATACGCTCCTGATTTTTCATTCACTACTTCTGAAGGTGAATACATCGCGCTGGACGATCTGCGCGGCAAAGTCGTCCTGCTTGATTTTTGGCGGACCTGGTGTCCTCCCTGTGTGGCGTCCGTGTCATCGCTTCGTGACATGCATAAACGGTACGCGAAAGAAAAGTCGTTCGTGATGATTTCGGTCAGTGTGCACGACGAGGAGGACAAATGGCGCGGCTTCATTTTCAAGAACCAGATGGACTGGCCGCAGTACCGCGACCGCGACGGGAAGATGCAGCGGGCCTTCCGAGTTGATAGATTTCCCACTTACATTCTGATCGACCACGAAGGAATCGTGCGTTTTCGCGTAAGCGGATTGAGCTTCGAGCGAGAAGCGGCCCTCAACGAGG
>QHXG01000568.1 GCA_003222845.1 Acidobacteriota bacterium
CTTGCTCAGCCGCGTGGATCGCAAGTTTGTGATCAGCGGCATTGGCGAACGTCCGGCCGTGGTCCATTTACGTGATTGGAAATTACCGGGGTTCACTACGGGATCGGGTTGCATCGCGCCGCGACTGAGCCAAATGTTGTTTGAAGCGTGCACGCGACCAAACTTCGAGGAAGCCGAAGCGTTGCGGTCGGAGTTTATTTCGCTTGAGGATTTGCGCGACGAATGGGGCCCGGCGAAGGTTTTGCATTCAGCAATCGAGTTGGCAGGCATCGCTCAGACTGGTGAGATTGCGCCTTATGTTTCAGGACTATCAGAAGAACAACGTTTGCTGCTTGAAACGGTGGCGAGCGAGCTCAAGAAATTGGATCTCGACTTTCGCGGCGAAGTGAATTCCGAGCGCGTGTCCAAGATTGTGGGTGTGTGATTCTGGGAAATTCTTTTTACCGCAAAGGACGCAGAGGTTTTCGCAGAGGACGCGGAGGGGTTTTTCTCTGTGACCTCTGCGAAAACCTCTGCGCCCTCTGCGGTTAGTGCTTGATTCATAATGGAACCTACTGAGCTTCGCGGCAAGCTTTCAGGCGTGATTGCCTTTCCAATCACACCGTTCAAGAGTGATTTATCTCTTGATGTCGAGGGTCTCCAGGAGAATTTGGCGAAGCTACTCGCACATCCGATTTGTGCGGTCGTGGCCGCCGGCGGCACCGGCGAAATGTATTCGCTGACGCCGGCGGAGCATCTCGAAGTCATTCAAACAACAGTTCAAGCAACGCAAGGCCGCGTGCCCGTAATCGCCGGCGTGGGTTTCAATCAACAATTAGCCACTGAAAACGCGCGAGCCGCGGCGGATGCAGGCGCGGACGGCATACTCGCTTTCCCGCCTTACTATCCGCAGGCCGATGATGAAGGCATGCTTGCCTACTATCGCGCGATCGCCGACGCGACGCGGCTCGGACTGTTCATCTACAGCCGTGATTGGGCCAACTTCTCTCCGGCAATGGTTGAGCGTCTGACTTCAATCCCTAAACTAATCGCGTGGAAGGATGGACAAGGCGACATTCGGCGCTATCAGGCGATCATCAATCGCGTAGGCGATCGGCTTCATTGGATTGGTGGCGCCGGCGACGACATGGTGCCGGCATACTACAGCATCGGCATTCGCACTTACACGTCGAGTATCGCCACGGTTGCGCCGCGGCTGTCATTACGGCTACATGAATTGGCGGCAAATGGTTGCTATGACGAGCTGACTTCGCTGATGAAGACTTCGGTGATCCCGCTCTATGCCATACGCGCGCGACGCAAAGGATACGAAGTGTCAACCATGAAAGCATTAATGGATATGGCCGGCTTACATGGGGGACCAGTACGGCCGCCGCTAGTCGATGTGGCTGCGGCAGAAAAAGAAGAGTTGGGTTCGATACTCGAAACGTGGAAACCATTTTTGGATTGATTGTCCGATAAAAACCCGGGCCTCCCGGAGACGCTCGCACATTTGTTTAGACCCGAACTCCGTTAGGAGTTCAATGTTTATAGCTCGCAGCATCGAGTATGAGGGCAGAACTCCTTTAGGAGTTCAATGTGCTCCGGTCATGCATTTCACTCCTAAAGGAGTGTGATTAAGTTTTACACTGATTTCTATAAACATTGAACCACTACGTGGTTGTCTACCAACTATAGGGCTTTTGTTACGAGATTTCGGCGCGAGCGCAGGAAACAAACATCGCCCAATTTGAATTTCGTCGGTTCGCCAAATGGCCCTTCCTAAGCCAAGGATTATCAACGAAGCGCCAAAGGCGCCAGCACTCAATGCTTCACCGCACCGTTGGTGGCTGCTCGCGCTGCTGTTCACGGCGATGCTGATCAGCTACGTGCATCGGGGAGCCTTCAGCGTGGCCGCGCCATTCATGGCCAAAGATCTGGGTCTCTCAAAGGCGGGCATCGGCATCGTGCTCTCGTCCTTCTTTTGGGTTTACGCGTTCATGCAGGTTCCGGCCGGCTGGATCGTCGATCGCTTCGGAACGAAGCGCGCGTACTCGCTTGGCTTTCTGTTCTGGTCGTTGGCCGTGGCGCTGACTGCTTTTGGCAGAAATGTGGTGGCGCTAATCGGCTTGCGAGTAGCGACTGGCGCCGGGCAAGCAATCACTTTCCCGGCCAGCGCGCGCGCGGTCGCAAACTCTTTTCCGCAAGCAGAACGTGGCACCGTCACTGGAATTTATCTCACTGGAGTCCGTTTCGGCGCCGCGCTGGTCAATGCCATTGGCGGTTTCTTTCTGGCCAGGTACAGTTGGAAACTTTTCTTTCTGGTGATCGGACTCGTGCCTTTGATTTGGTTGTTTCCGTGGACGAAGTTCTTGAGCAAGTGGGAAACGCCATCAGCATTGTCGCCAAGCGGATCGATGCCCGCGACCACCAACGCTTCATTTTTTGAAAGCATAATGTTGCTCAGAAATCGCAGTGTGCTCGGAATCTTCCTGGGTTTCTTTGCCTACGATTACGTTTGGTTCGTCTTTATAACCTGGTTGCCCGGATACCTTGCGCTCGAACGCAATTTCACTCCAAGCGAAATGGCGATCTATAGTTCAGTGCCATATCTGCCGATGTCGGCAATCATTATTTTGGCGGGCGTCTTCAGCGATTGGATAGTAAAGCGCGGCCGTGAAGAGAAGAAGGTCCGAAAACTCTTCATCATCGTCGGTCTGGCGATTGGCTGTTTGATTGTTCCCGCCGGTTTCGTATCAAACAAGCTGGTCGCCGTCACGTTGTTGACGATTTCGCTCTGCGGATTGGGCATCTGTTCGCCGAACACCTGGACGCTGACCCAGGCAGTTTGCGAGAAGAAAATCGTCGGCACCGTGTCGGGGATACAGAATTTCGGTGGTAACGTCGGCGGCATCATTGCTCCAGCGCTCACGGGCTACATTGCTCATGTCACCAATTCGTTCGCGCTGGCTTTCGGGGTTGCAGGCGCGGTGCTCGTTGTGGGGATCTTCGCTTACTGGTTCTTGATCGGAGATGAGGTAAGGTCCGACAATCGTGAAGTAGCATAGACTTAGTCTGCGACCCTGATGGAAGAAACAAGACGGAAGGAACGTCTATAAAGTCACGCTGACGCTACGGGTCGAGGACACTTGATCAGCGTCCCCTAAGGGCTATGCTACCAGGATATGAAGATGAAGAGATCACCTGAACAGTTACGCAGTCAACGCTGGTTTGCGGGAAAAGACTTGCGCGCCTTTGGTCATCGTTCGCGCGCTAAACAGATGGGCTATGCAGCCGAGGATTTCGAGGGCAAGCCAATCATCGGAATCATCAACACCTGGAGCGATCTCACGACCTGTCACAGCCATTTCCGAACGCGCGCTGATGAAGTGAAGCGCGGCGTCTGGCAAGCGGGCGGATTTCCGGTCGAACTGCCCGCAATGCCGGTTAACGAAACGTTCATGAAGCCGAGCCCGATGATGTATCGCAATTTTCTGGCGAT
>QHXG01000569.1 GCA_003222845.1 Acidobacteriota bacterium
ATCGAGGTTGAGCAAAGAACCTTCGCCATTCACCATGGATCCATCGGCCGGCGTGAGCGAGACGAGCAATATGCCGTGCTCGTCGATGGACTGCGTTAACGTCGGCGCGGTCTTCACATTTGCAAAGATGCTGCCGGCGGACACTGATTTGATTTTTAAGACCTGCGGATCGAAGCGCAAAGCAATCACCGCCAGGCCCAGCGGCGCTTCTGAATTTACATGGACCGCGATCTGCCGCTTCTCGCCCAATTGCATCTCACTCTTTTCTGGCGAGAGACTCAACTCGATCACACCCGCTGCCGGTAAGCCGGCCTCTGCGCCGGCTTCTTTCTTTTCACTCTTAGGCGCGAGTTGCTCGACGGCGGGCGCGACCACCACATCCGACTTAGCACTCGCTGAGGTTCCGGCCACCTCTGTACCTTGTGATACGACGCTCTTGATCGCAGTCGCGACATCCATCGATTTCGGCTTAGCCTGCAGTGTTTGCGTTGCCGCAATTTCCTTTGGTTGAGGAACTGCGGAGTTTGTCGCCGTAACTTTGTTCGTCTGTTCGGTTGGTTTAGTAGACGCGGTCAATACAGCGTTCTGATTTTCAGGCGGGGCCACGACCTTATTTGAGACAGCCGGTGTGACTTGAGCAGCGCTCTCGGTCGTCGAGACATTTGCATTCGACTGATTAGCCGCAACGGCATTCGGCGCGGGCTCGTATGTCACCGGCGCGTCAGGTAACTGAACACTGACTTCTTTCGGGATTCTGCGGGCCGCCGCGATCTGTTCTTCACGTTGAATATCTTCCATCAACGTCGCGATCGAGCCCGTGGTCGGCGATTGCAGCGTCCCGCTCTGCCGCATCTCTTCATCGCGCGGAGTCACCGCGGGTGCCCGCAGCACTCTTGGCGTTACGGAGATGACAATGTCAACCTGTCGATTATCTCGGGTCGGCGACGTGAAGAGCCGGCCGAGAACCGGCAACCCGCCCAATATTGGAAGTCCCTGCCGTCCGCTCGATTGCACATCCTGCGTGACGCTGGCCAGCATCATCGTGCGGTTATTCTGAACGCGCGCCGTGCCAGTAATCTCGCGCTCGGTAAACGTCGGCGTTAGCCCGCTGGCCCCGGCGACGTCTTTCGAATTGATCTTCATCTTGACTTGCACGTCAAGATTGGGAAAAACGATAGGCGTAAAGCTCAATGTCAAGCCGGTGGGCTCATAATTGATCACGGGATAACCATTGCTGCCAAATACACTCGGCGTGGTTCCCGGCGCGTTTGTCGTCGTCGTAGGTTGCGTGTACCCATAAACACTGGCGGTCTGCACGGGCACGCGCTGGCCGATGCGGGCAGTTGATTCTTCATTATTGAAAGCGTGAATCTGGGTTGATGCCAGCAGCCGCGCGTTGTTCTTGCTCTGAAAGGCGGTGAGCACCGAAGGCGGAATAACCAACGCCGCCGCTGCGGCAGTAGGAACGCCGGTCAGTATGCTGCCAACATTGACGCCGGTTTGCGCTGCAGTGGTAACGGCATTTGAAGTCAAAACGGAAAGTCCCGGCGATCCGCCCAGACTGAAAGTTCCACTGCCAAGCTGATTGCCCAACTGAAGCAGATTGGTGCGCGACACTTCGTAGATGTTAACGTCCATTACAACTTCGGCGCGGTCTTTGTCGATGCTCTTAATTAGCTCGCCAATGAGCTGAACGTTTTCGGCCGTGTCGCGAACTGTCAAACTGTTCGTGTCCTTGTCAGAGACCACGATCGATTGCGGCCGTCCCACTGATGCCGGCAGGACCAGGCCGATTAAACCCTTCACCTTGTCCGGGTCGGCATTTGAAACATAGAACGTCCGCACCACTAACTGCTGGTATTGCGCGCGGCGTGCCTGATCGGCAACCAAAATGGTGCGACGGTCGAGTTTCTGAAAAAATAACCCCTCTTGTAGAAAGACATAATCAAGTGCCTTCGCGGTGGTAACCCCCTGAAGATTGACATCGATCGTGCGGGGCGTAGTGAATGACTGACGATCAAAGATCACATTGAGATTCAATTCCTGCGCGAACTGCCTAATGAAACCTTTCAAATCGCCGCTGTATGTAATTGATCGATTTACCTCTGGCTTACTCGCAGGCACGGCTTCCTGTGTACGCGCGGTCGAAGGCCCAGCCGGCGTTCCTCCGGTGCCATTGTCTTCCGAGCCTCCGCCAGCCGCCGGCGCCGGACTTCTTCCTTCTTTCACTTCCTGAAGGCGCAGCATGCGCTCCATTTCAGATACGGCGAGTTGGTTCACGGGGTCATAGCCAAGAGCCTGGCGGAACGCGTTGTAGGCCCCAACATAGTCTCGCTGTTCGGCCAGGGAGCGCCCTTTCTGCATGAACATCTGCGACGCGTTAAAGACCGCACGTTGATAGTGCAGCCGATAATCCACGTTCGATGGATCGGCGGCCAGCGCCAGCGTCAATTCCTGAGCGGCTTGCTTCCATTGCTGGTTTTGCTCAGCCTTCATGCCGCGATCGTAGTGATCTTTTCCCTTCTTTCCGATGGCGCTCACCGGCACGGCGAGCAAGCAAGTGACGATGATAAGCGCTAGGAGCGAACGGCTTTTTGAGTTCATAATAGTTGCCTTTCTGGAGCGGGACGGCGCTGAAAATGCCAGTCTCTCCACCTTACACGCGACGAAGATTGAACGGTTCCGCAATGGCCAAAAACTCGATGCAGTTTAACAGAAAATCAGACCTATCTCTCAAAGGGGGACAGGAGAATGATGGGTCATCTTAACGGGTTCGGCAGAGTCAGGGCAAACGGTCCTTCTCCTCTCAATGCTGGCCATTCAAGTTAATTTCCTCGACAAAGGTCACCCGATTGATTTCGTGCAGCGTTGAGACGCCCGCAAACACTTTCTTCAAAGCCGACTCGCGCAAACTGGTCAAGCCTTCGGCTTCGGCGGCGCGCCGAACTTCCGAGCCGGGCCGGCGCTCGACGATCATCTCGCGAATGTTGTCGCTGAGATCGAGCAATTCATGGATTGCCGTGCGGCCGCGATAACCAGTGTGATTACAGGCATCGCAACCGGTGTTGGCGTAAAAGACTCGGTCGCGATGTTCCTCCGGACGCAGACCGGATTCGATCAACTCGATGTCCGAAGGATGAAACGCACGCCGGCAAACGTTACAGAGCACACGCACCAGACGCTGCGCCAGTACGCAGTTCAAAGATGAAACGAAGTTGTAAGGCTCCACTCCCATGTTCAAAAAGCGCCCAATCACGTCGATGACGTTATTCGCGTGGACGGTCGTGAAAACCAGGTGCCCCGTCAACGCTGATTGAATGGCAATCTGCGCCGTCTCTTCGTCACGGATTTCGCCGACCATGATCTTGTCCGGGTCGTGGCGCAAGATAGAACGCAAGCCACGCGCAAAGGTTAAGCCTTTCTTCTCGTTTACCGGTATTTGCGTGATGCCGTGTAAT
>QHXG01000570.1:0-399 GCA_003222845.1 Acidobacteriota bacterium
CCATTGAAACCACTCGCTGATTAACGATTTCCTGTTTGTTGAAGCAGCGCACTATCTGACGTGTTGGTTCAGAAGTATCTTGCCTAATTTTCGGGCGGCTTCTTCGTCATACAGCCAAACCCAAGCCTGAACATAAGCACCACTGTCTGGATTACCTTCCGCTCGACTAACCGGCGCATTCGGATCAATCTCTAGCTCTCCTTCGCGATAATAAATCTGTCGCGCTGCATCTCGCATTTGCTCATCTGTCAACATTACCTAATCCCTCTCGTCTCTGAATGCCGCCCTTTCCTTTTGACAATTCACCCAAAATCTACATCAAATCGCTTCCTACTCTTATCTCTTCCTTGTGGCCCTACATGAGGCGGATCATAAATAACGAGTCCGAACCGGTTGGAT
>QHXG01000570.1:583-5815 GCA_003222845.1 Acidobacteriota bacterium
CCTTCCCAAACGCTACTTATTGGTTTGTAGAGCGGCGTTCCATTTGGCGATGGCGGTTCCGGCGCGAGCGCAACTGCTTGTCCTGCGTGGGCTGACATCTTCGGAATCATAATGGCCCCTGAGCCTGTTTGCAATATCAACTGTGTAGCTCGCATGAGATGATCTTAACAGGTCGATCAAGTAAGCGTCTTTATCAAGCGACGTGCTAGCTAACGATGACAGCAACACAGATTTACCATACTACTCTCTCGTTTCGAGAGTCTGACCGTTGAAGGCATCTGAGCTTTCCGGTACTTTGCTTCGAATGCGAGCGTTAGAAGATCCGCGTTATACTGTGATCACTGCGAAGAACTTAATCGATGAAACCAGTCACTCAACCTGATTCGCTCGGACACTGGGGCCGATACGGCGGTCGCTTTGTCCCTGAGACTTTGATGGCGCCGTTGGAGGGGTTGACAGCGGCGTTCGAAGCTGCACGCGCGGATGAAGCTTTCCAAAAGGAACTCGATTCTCTCTTAAGAGATTATGCGGGACGCCCGACTCCGCTTTTCTTTTCGCAGCGCTTGACTGAGTCGGCCGGCGGCGCACGCATCTACCTTAAGCGCGAAGATCTCCTGCACACCGGCGCGCACAAAATCAATAATACACTCGGACAAATCCTGTTGGCGCGACGCATGGGCAAGCAACGCATCATCGCGGAAACGGGCGCCGGTCAACACGGGGTGGCAACAGCAACGGTTTGTGCGCTGTTTGGTTTGGATTGCGTTGTTTACATGGGAACCGAAGACATGCGGCGGCAGGCTTTGAATGTCTTTCGCATGCGATTGCTCGGCGCGGAAGTGCGTGAAGTTGATGCGGGATCGCGCACTCTGAAAGACGCGATTAATGAAGCGCTGCGTGACTGGGTGACGAATGTTGCCGATACCTATTACTTGCTTGGCAGCGCGCTCGGTCCGCATCCATATCCGCTGATGGTCCGCGATTTCCAGAGCGTAATTGGTCGCGAAGCGCGCGCGCAGATTCTGGAGCAGGAAGGCCGCTTGCCCGATTGTTTGATTGCCTGCGTTGGTGGCGGATCGAATTCCATCGGGCTCTTCCATCCGTTTCTCGCCGACGATGCTGTGCGTATGATTGGCGTCGAAGCCGGCGGCATCGGCAGTGAATTGGGTGAACACGCGGCGCGATTCAACGCGAATGGCGGAGGCCGGCCCGGGGTGTTACAGGGCACGATGAGTTACGTGCTTCAAGACGAGCGGGGACAGATTGCGACGACGCACTCGATCTCCGCCGGCCTCGACTATCCTTCCATTGGACCGGAGCACGCGTTCCTTCATGACAGCGGACGTGTTGAATACACCTGCGTTTCTGATGGTGAAGCGCTCGACGCTTTTCAAACCTTGTCGAAGCTGGAAGGAATTATTCCGGCGTTGGAATCCGCGCACGCGGTGGCGCACGCCTTGAAAGTTGCGCGGGAGATGAAGAGCGATCAGATTTTGATCGTCAACGTGTCAGGTCGCGGCGACAAGGATGTGGACACGGTGCGGGAGTCGTTACAGAACCGCGAGCGGTAGCGACCGGCCTGGGTACGCAGGCGTCCCGCCTGCCTGTGTGAGTTGTGCCCATCCTATATTAGGCAGGCGGGACGCCTGCGTACCCAATGGGCCGGGCGCTACCGCTCGCGGTTCTGTAACCAACTGACAACGTGAGTCAAATTACCAGAGCATTTGATGCTTTGAAGCGGGAAGGCAAGAAAGGCTTCATCCCCTTTATCACTGCCGGCGATCCCGATCTTGAAACCACGCGCGAATTGATTGTTGAATTCGCCCGCGCCGGCGCGACTGTAATCGAACTAGGCGTGCCCTTTACCGATCCGATGGCCGATGGGCCCGTAATTCAACGAGCTTCCGAACGCGCGTTGCGTCACGGTTTTGGGCTCGACGAAGTCTTGAAAGTCGTTACGGCCGCGCGCACGCAGACCGAAGTTCCGATCATCCTCTTCAGTTATTTCAACCCGCTGTTGCAGTTTGGACTGGACAGGCTCGCCGATGAAGCTGAAAAAGCGGGCGTCGATGGGATTCTGGTAACCGACCTCATACCGGAAGAAACCGGCGAGTTTGCCAGCGCGTTGCGAGCACACGAAATCGACATGATCTTTCTGGTCGCGCCAACTTCAACCGACGACCGTCTAAAGATGATCGCTGAGCGCGCCAGCGGTTTCATCTACGCTGTTTCGCTCGCTGGCGTAACCGGCGCGCGCGAACAGATGAGTGCCCAAGCTGAACATCTGGTCGAACGCGTGCGCCGGTTTTCCGATTTGCCGGTCGCGGTTGGCTTTGGGATTTCAAAACCTGAACATGTCGCTGATGTCTGGCGCTACGCTGACGCGGCCGTAGTTGGTTCGGCGATTGTCTTGGAAATCGAGCGTTGCGGTATTTCGGCGCAAGTCGTCGAGCGGGTAGGCGGGCTGGCGTCACGCTTAATGTCGCCACCAGCGTCGGCACGGTAAACGCGCGGAATCCACTGGGGTGGGGAAATTCTACTTCAGTCCGATTTATTGCCGATCGTTTTGCCCTAGCAAAGCTTTTCTCAGCTAACACGAATCGTCAGCAGTGGGCACTTTTACTGGCAAGCAGTCTGATTCAGCCTCGACGAAACGGTCCAACTGGAGTATCCTTACGCGCCTTTTGGACTCTGATAGTGACGCCAACCCTACGAACACTGGGTAGCGCAGAGAGGGCTGCCGAGGCGAGCAACAAACCGCAGGCTCCTGACCCTCAGGGGAACGCTCGTTTCATCAATGAAACTCTGTTCCATTCTTGCTTGAGTTGTGGTATTCTCACTCCCATTAAACTGTGGGACGAACGAAATCACAACTAAATTCAAAGCGGAAGAGGAGCAGAAGAAAGAGATGCCTATCATGCCTGAAGATCGAATTGCAGATCGCAGCCGCGCCATCGAAGCCGCGCTGCTCAATATTGAAAAGAGATTTGGTAAGGGATCGATCATGCGCTTAGGCGAGCGTGACGTTTCCGATGTGCCGGCGATATCGACGACTTCTCTGTCGCTCGACGCGGCGATCGGCGTTGGCGGCGTGCCGCGTGGCCGCATCATCGAAATTTACGGCCCGGAGAGTTCCGGCAAATCAACGTTGGCGATGCACATCGTGGCGCAGGCGCAACTCGCCGGCGGCGTGGCGGCGTACATCGACGCCGAACACGCCATGGACGCCGAATATGCGGCGAAACTCGGCGTGAAGATTGACGACATGTTGATTTCGCAACCGGATTCAGGCGAGCAGGCGCTGGAAATTGCCGAGGCTCTGGTGCGCTCGAATGGCGTCGATGTGATCGTGGTTGATTCAGTTGCGGCGCTCGTGCCGCGCGCGGAACTCGACGGCGAAATGGGTGACTCGCTGCCGGGTTTGCAGGCGCGTCTGATGTCACAGGCCTTGCGCAAACTCACCGCGATCGTGGCCCAATCGAATACCTGCTTTATCTTCATCAATCAAATTCGCGAGAAGATCGGTGTGATGTTCGGCAATCCCGAAACCACAACCGGCGGTCGCGCGCTGAAGTTTTATTCGTCTTTGCGGCTCGATATTCGCCGCATCGGCGCGATCAAAGACGGCGACCGCGTCGTCGGCAATCGCACGAAGGTGAAGGTTGCTAAGAACAAAGTCGCGCCGCCGTTCCGTGAGGCCGAGTTCGACATCATGTACGGCGAAGGCATTTCGCGCGAAGGCGACCTGCTCGATCTCGCTTCTAACAATCGCGTAGTCGAAAAGAGTGGCGCTTGGTTCTCTTACAAAGGCGAACGCCTGGGCCAGGGCCGCGAGAACGCGAAGCAGACTCTTAAGGATCATCCGGAAGTGTTGCTTCGCATTGAGAATGACGTGAAGCGTGCGTTGGGTTTGCCGGTTCGCGAGGAGCCTGCGGAAGCAGCGCCAGCCGAGCAAAAGAAAGCTTTAGCCGCAGCGACAGAAAAGAAATGATTAATTAGTGGCTTTGCCGCAGCACCGTGCGGCGGCAAAGCTATGACTCACAGGTAAGGAAGGGTGGCTTGCCCCCGCTGGCTATTAAAGGTGAAGTAGGAAAAAACATTCCTGATTTTCATTTCTGAGCCAGCGGGGGCAAGCCACCCTTCCTTACCTGTGAGATTCTTTCGATCGTTCTATGCTTCAGCGTCAACTCTTTACAGACCTTCACTGATCCCCGCATAATCCGCGCGGTCTGATTTCCAATATGAGTCAATCGATTCTTATCAAAGGCGGCACGATTGTGACGATGGATGCTAATGATTCGGTCGTGCGCGGCGATCTATTGATTCGTGACGGACGGATCGCCGAAATTGACGAAAAGATTGGCTCGGATGCTGATGAAACGATCGATGCAACCGGTGGCGTCGTGCTTCCCGGTTTTGTGCAGACGCACATTCATCTTTGCCAAACTCTGTTTCGCGGTGCGGCGGACGATCTGGCACTGATTGACTGGTTGAAAAAACGCGTCTGGCCGATGGAAGCAGCGCACACGAAAGAATCAATTCGGGCGTCGGCGCGCCTCGGCATTGCGGAACTAATTAAGGGCGGCACGACGTGCGCTCTGACGATGGAAACGGTGCGCCACACCGAAGAAGTCCTACGCGTCGTCGACGAGAGCGGATTCCGTGCAACTGTCGGCAAGTGCATGATGGACAAAGGCGACGATGTGCCGCGAGCGCTTCATGAAGAAACCGCTGCTTCAATTCGCGAGTCTGTCGCGTTGATTGAGCAATGGCACGGTCGCGGCGGCGGCCGCATTCGTTGTTGTTTCGCGCCGCGCTTCGCAATTAGCTGCACCCGCGAACTGCTGAGCGAAGTTTCCGAACTAGCGAGGAAACATAAGGTAATGATTCACACGCATTCGTCTGAAAACAAAAACGAATGCGAGATTGTCGAAGCGGAGACTGGGCGGCGTAACGTGGCTTATCTTGATTCGCTGGGAATCTCGGGCGCGCACGTGTTGCTCGCGCATTGCATCCATCTCGACACTGAGGAAATGGAGACGCTGTCGCGCACGAAGACGAACGTCGCGCATTGTCCGTCTTCGAATTTGAAACTCGGATCGGGTCTGGCGCGCGTCGCCGAGATGTTGGCGCGCAAGATACCGGTTTCGCTGGGCGCGGACGGCGCCGCCTGCAACAACCGCCTCGACATGTTTACCGAGATGCGCACCGCGGCGTTGCTGCAAAAACTTG
>QHXG01000571.1:0-525 GCA_003222845.1 Acidobacteriota bacterium
AAGGCTAAATCCCCAGCGTATAGACGTTGAAGTCGTTTTGCCCGGCAGTGGAATCAAGATAAGCACGAAAAAGGACAACAGCGGAGTGTGGACTCTGAAGTCAGAAAGCCGTCCTTTTCCCGACTTTGCAAGAGCCAAAGCGGAGGGGAATATTGCCGGAACACTGAAAAATACTGTGTTGGCCTTGATCTCGCACGATGAGATGAAGGGTCGGATGATGGACTTCGTAATCGATCATGAGCAAGAACTGCGGAAGTTTCACCGTATTCTTGCTACGGGAACTACCGGCAGATTGGTTGAGGAGGCTGCGCCAAGCCTAGCCGGGAAAATTCATAGATATCACTCTGGCCCAAAGGGTGGAGACGTCGAAATCGCCACGGAGATCCTCTTCGACGGCTGCCACGTTGTAATCTTTTTTGTCGATCCGCTTCATGCACATCCTCACACCGAGGACATAAGGGTAGTTTTTGGAGCCTGCATGATTCATGACCGTGTGCGCATGCTTTCAAATGAAACTCAAGCAAG
>QHXG01000571.1:558-3348 GCA_003222845.1 Acidobacteriota bacterium
TGCCTAGGTTGGTGACTAATTGATATGCAAACGTCGGACGAGATTCTCAATAACCCCGATTTAGAGTTCCTGAAGGAAGACTATTGGCGCAAGGTTGAGTATCTCAAGGACCACTTCACCAGGTTATGGAATCGGTTCAATTATTTTCTCACGCTTGAAGCTGCCCTTTTTGGAGCCACGATATTGTCCTCGGAAAAGTATCATTGGTGGGTTCCAATATTTGGCGCTGTCGTTTGCGTGCTCTGGTACATTTTCGGTGCGCAGGACAGGTATTTAGTGGAGCTTTATCGAAAGGAAATCGAGCAAGCGTTAGACCAGCTTGGGTCGAAACTTTCTCTTGAGAATTACTATTTCGTCGGACAAACTGAAAACATTGAAGACCAGAAAGATAAGATGGGGCGTTTGAAAATCGATTGGCGTATCTACCAATGGCGCTGGAGCTTCCTAAGTACAACCAAGTTACCTGCTCTGTTTCCACTGATTGTTCTACTGATGTGGGCAATCATTTTTCTTGTGCTGATAAACAAGCGATAGATTGCGTTGGTTAGGCTGGTCTTCAGAGCCTGCGAGCATTAGCCGCATCCTTCTCGTTCCAGCCCCAATTCGGTGCCGACGACGATCCGCGAAGGCAACTGTTCTGCGCGCCTTCCGGGTTGGCAGACAATTCGGCAGGTCAGGCCACCGGTGCAGTATCTGTCTCCCGACGATTTGGATTTTTTATCCGATCCTTGGGTCCGCTACATAATAATTCGCTTCGGAGATGGGCTTTCCTTTACTTCTTGGGACACAGCCTCCGTCAAGAGCCAGTAGAATTGATTGCATAGCACGTAGAAATATGACTCGACCCTAACTCGCTCGCTGCTGTAACTGCGAAGGCAATGGCTTGTCGACTTTCGGACGGGCGGGCAGATTGGCTACCTCCCACAGTGTCATATAAATCGTCCGCGCGACTTTTTCCATCTTTTGATAATCGATCTTCTGCGGCTCGTCGCCGGGACGATGATAGTCTTCGTGCACGCCGTCGAAAAAGAAAATGATCGGAATGCCCTTGCGCGCGTAGTTGTAATGATCGCTTCTGAAAAAGAAGCGGTTAGGATCGGCCGGGTCGTCGTACCTGAGATCGTATTGCAGATTAAGGAACGATTTATTAACCGTCTCGCTCAACTTGCCGAGTTCCGTGCTCATCATCGTTGAACCAATCACATAAATCTGGTTCGGACCGGATAGATCCTTGTTCCGCGGCTCGGTGTCGCCTTCCTTTTTGCTGCGCCCGATCATGTCGATATTGAGTTGCGTTACGATTTGAGCAAGCGGAATCGTCGGATAGTCAGTGAAATAACGAGATCCCCAGAGCCCTTTTTCTTCGCCGCAATGCCAGACAAACAAAACCGAACGCTTCGGTCGCTGTTTCGCGTGCGAGATGGCTTCGGCCATCCCGAGTAAAGCGGTCGTGCCTGAGCCATCGTCGTCCGCGCCGTTGCAAATCGGATCGGCTGTGCCAGGCGCGCAGATGCCGATGTGATCGTAATGTGCGCCGACCGCCACGTATTCATTCTTCAAAACCGGATCGCCGCCTTCCCATACCGCAACTATATTTTGAGTTAGCGGATGTTCAGTTTTAGCCGCGACGGTAATTGTGACGTGCTTCGTCGAATTAAGATCGAACGCCGGAACTTGCTCGCCGTTCTGGTTACGGCTGGCGAGTGTGGCGGCGTCATATTTCTCACCTTCAAAAAGTGCGGTCGCCATTTTCATCGACATTATCACCGCCGGAACAGGTGTCGCGCCGCCGTTTTGAGTTGTGAATTTTTCGACGACCGCACGCGAAGGCTGCAAGCTGCGCAGACGCTGCTGGTCCCAGTTCTGCGAGGTCGTCGCATCAGGAATCGTCAGCACCGCCTTGGCGCCGTGCTGCTGGGCATAAAAGTTCGGATTCATCCAGTCAGCGCCCTGCCTGCCCGCCAGATCAGCGCGAGTGATCCCGCGCGGAAAACCCGGAAAAGCCTGGCCCGACACCACGATGATTTTGTCTTTCACCTCGACACCCTGGTACGCATCCATGTTCTTAGATTTCACGACCCAGCCGTTACCGGCATAAACCAGCGGGCCGGTAATCGTTGCCGACACTGCGTTCGGCAGAAAGTCGTCGCCAAAGTTGAATTTCTGGCCGTTGATCTCGGCTGAGCTGTGTCCGCCGTCGAGCTGATCGCGACGCAGCGCAATGTGCTGGAAAAAAGTGCCGTCATCGCCCGCAGGGTTGAACCCCCAGCGATCCAAATTCATCGCGATGAACTTTGCCGTCGTGTCCAATCCGCGCGAGGGCGTGTCGCGTCCTTCCATCTCGTCAGAGGCGATGAACGATAGATATTCCCGTAGCTGGTTTGCGGAGATGGTTTCCACACCCCGCGCTGCCAGAACTGTCGCCGCACTGTTTGTCTTCGCTCGGCCGTCTTTGCGCTGGGCTAGCGTTGTTGGCAACGCGAGCGATAAAGCTAAAGTGAGAATAAGAAAATAGAGTTTCAGTTTTCGCATAATATTCCTCGTTGGATTAATGTGTCTGGACTGATTCACGGTGTTAGAGTACCGACTTCAGTCGGGCTTTTCTTTCTGCACGGAGAAAGGCCCAACTAAAGTTGGTTCTCTAGCACCGTTCGGTTACGCATGCTGCACCGCGCCCACGAGTTTCGTCAGCGTGTCCTTCGCATCGCCATAAAGCATTCCGGTTACCGGCTTGAAGAATAGCGGATTCTCAAGACCCGAAAAACCTTTGCCCTGCCCGCGCTTGAGGAC
>QHXG01000572.1 GCA_003222845.1 Acidobacteriota bacterium
CAAAACACTGGCCAGTTCACGCACGGCGTGTTGCGCCTGGGCCGTAGCCAGGCCGTAGCCCGGCACAAATATGACTTTGTTGGCGTAAGCCAGTTGCACTGCGATGTCATCGAGACTTACTTCGCGCATCACGCCCTGTTGGCCTTCGCCTACCGCAGCCGTCGCCGCGCTGCCGAAAGCGCCGAACAAAACGTTCGTAATCGAACGATTCATCGCGCGGCACATGAGAATCGAAAGAATGAATCCGGAGAATCCGTCGAGCGTGCCCGCGATGATCAGCACGTTATTCCCCAGCACAAAACCCGTC
>QHXG01000573.1 GCA_003222845.1 Acidobacteriota bacterium
AGGTTGGAGATTGTGACCTCATTTCACTGATCATCAGTCACCCTAATGAAGTCGCCATTCGATGCCAGATCATCGATTCCTTCACTTGCATCCGCTTCGATGATCGATCCAATGGGCGGGTGAAACGCGTCATCATCGGTGGCTGAACACGGCGGTGCAAGTGTCTCGACCGGCTCGATGAATGGCGCGGGCGGCGGTGGTTGTTGCGATACGTGAATGTCGCGCTCTTCGTATTTCACGCCATGAGCGAAGTCCTTGCGCACTCGCTCGGCAATCTCGCCGAGGTCGATGAAGCAATCGGCCACGTCGATCAACTTGGGAGCGGTGTTGGACCGAAAGGCCGCAATCTCAACGCGACAGCCTTTGTACGCGACGGCGTTAACGGCATAGACGAAATCTTCATCGCCGGATACGAGGACGGCCGTGTCGTAGCGGCCGGCCAGCGACAGCATGTCCACGGCAATCTCTACATCGAGGTTAGCTTTGCGCGAGCCGTCGTAGAAAGTCTTGAGTTCCTTTTGCACGACGCGAAAACCGTTGCGGCGCATCCACAGCAGAAAACCTTGCTGACGTTCAGCGCCCGCATCTACGCCGGTATAAAAGAAAGCCCGAAACAAACGGCCATCGCCCAGCAGCACACGCAGCAGTTTGTTGTAATCGATGTCGATATTGTGAAATCGCGCCGCGTGAAAGAGATTGTTTCCGTCGATAAAGATTGCCACTTTTCCGCGATGGCCAAACTGCAACGATATGTTGTTGGTCGAATCAAAGTGGTTCACGATTAGTCATCTCCATTAGAGTTTTGAATCGCGTCTAGGATGACGCGGCGATAGCCCAACGGTCAAGTTGAGTCGGATCATTTGACATTTGACATTTGACATTTGACATTTGTGATTTGCGGAACCTCGTGCAGGGAGCCTATGCACGGGATTCAGATGGAAAATGAAAAATGTCAAATGACAAATCTCAAATGATCAGCTTCCGAGCGGTTACGCCGGAAGACGAAGAGTTCCTTCTCAAACTATATAAAAGCAGCCGCGGTGACGACTTGCGCGGACTGGGTTGGAGCGAGGACCGAATCAGCGAGTTTCTCGAAATGCAGTACGAGGCGCGGCAACGTCTTCACCAGAATGATTACCAGAACGCTACCGACGAAATAGTCTTGTTGAATGGGAAGCCTGCCGGCCACTTGTCAATCGAACGTCGTGAAAACGAAATTCGCTGTGTGGATATTGCTTTGCTGCCCGAAAATCGGCACGCGGGTATTGGAACGTTATTGATTCGCCGGCTTCAAAACGAGGCGAGGGGCCTGAGCAAGCCGCTGCGATTGCAGGTGATCAGATTCAATCGCGCAGTCACGCTGCTCGAGCGCCTGGGATTCGTGCGCACCAGCGAGACTGGAACGCATTTTCACATGGAGTGGGTGCCGTGAATATTCTAGTTCTCACTATCGCTTTTTTGCGGTTTTCTTGACCGCCCTAGTGGCGCCTTTCCTCTTTGCAGTTTTCGCCCGCACCCGGCGTCCCTTCCTTCCCTCACGCTGAACGAATCCGCCCTTCTCAAGGTATTCATAACTTCCGCGCACGACGTTCCGGGCGACGCCCAGCGAGTTCGCCAGTGTTCGTTCGCTGGGCAGCAAACTGCCAACGGCCAGCTTGCCATTGCCGATTAGATCTCGAAGCTGATCAGTTAGCTGCCTGGTCATCGACTCGACACTCTTCCGGTTGATCTTTATCTTAACCTCCACTCGATTGTCCTCCAGTTGTTTGAGTGGGGCGTATTCTAGTGACTCGCTGATCGCGTGTCAAACAATTTGCGATTTCAGATCTCAGATTGCTCTCAGATCTCAGATCTCAGATCGCTCTCAGATCGGTTGCTATGATCATTAATCGTGATCGGGAAAGCAGGGACACTAGATTTCTGTCAGTGATTGAGTGCGCTATGACGGCGCAGAATTTCCAAGGCGCGATCGATTGGCAGCGCATCGACTGTGTGACCGCGCCCGGTCGTCGTGGTGGCGCGAAAGAGCGAGTTGTAGATTGCTTCTTCGGTCGCCTCGATCACCGCAAGGAACAGCGGTGACATGGCATCATTAGAAAGCAGGGTTACGTTTGACTTCGAGGCGCGGTTACCGGCGGCGGTTCGTATTCGCAGTTCCGGCGCGGTCGAAAACGCAATCGCGTAATCACCACTGCCATTGGAGCCGGCCGCCCCGGTTCGCGCCAGGCCCATCATCGAACGAGCAGCCAAACGTTGCAGGTTGCGGTGGTCGATTGGCGCATCGGTGGCTATAACGATGATTACCGAACCATCGGTGCTGTTCGACAAACTTGAGTTTGTCGAACCCTTCGTACCGAAGTCTTTGCCGCTTAGTTGTTCTTTCAAATAATACCGGCCCAATTCGCGTCCCACCGGAGCGCCGTTAATCGTCAAGATGCCACCAAAATTAGTCTGAACCAGCACCCCAATGGTGTAACCTCCGAGCGATACGGGCAACTTACGCGACGACGTTCCGATTCCTCCTTTGAAGCCAAAGGCGACCGTACCTGTGCCCGCGCCAACCGCGCCTTCGTCGACCGAGCCGCCGCGGGCATTCTTGATCGCGGCAAACACTTCCTCGCGGCCAACGTGCCTTCCTCGAATATCATTTAGGTAACCATCGTTGGTTTCGCCGACCAGCGGATTTATCGATTGCACGTCTTCATTGCCTGACAGTGCCAGCATGTAGTCAATCAACGCATCGGCGACGCGAGGCACATTCAACGTCGAAGTGAGCATGATCGGAGTTTCAATTTCACCGAGTTCGTTGACCTGGGTCGAGCCGGCAAGTTTTCCGAACGCGTTGCCGATGAAAACCGCGCCGGGAACTTTCTCGCGGAAAAGATTTCCGTTGTGCGGCAGAATCGCGGTGACTCCCGTCCGCACATTGTCGCCAAGAATCAACGTCGTGTTACCTACAGAGACTCCACCAACATCAGTGATGGCATTCAGCGGTCCAGGTGAAAGAACTCCGACGATAACCCCTGCTTCACGCGCGCGCGGCCGCGGTTTTTCTTGCGGGACTCTGTCACTCATAACGAGAACCGTAGCTAACAACACCTGAATGAATCCTATTATCTTCATCAGGCCCAACCTTATCACTCTTCGTTGGATTAGCCGAGAAATTTAAAGAAGTACGGCGAACCGAATTTAACCGCAGAGGACGCTGAGGTTTTCGCAGAGGAAGAGGAGGTGAGTTTTTCCTCTGCGTCCCTTTGCGAGAACCTCCGCGCCCTCTGCGGTTGAATCATAGCTTCATCCCTTCATGAGGTCGTTTCAATCCAAATTGATTTCGAGTCTTCAGGAGGTCTCGTTGTCAACAGCGATCGACAGAAGATGTACATCGCCCAGCACTCAACGGCAAACGGTGGAAACCCGAGGTAACCCAGCACCGGCATTTCAAAAAT
>QHXG01000549.1 GCA_003222845.1 Acidobacteriota bacterium
GAAAAAGGTAGGACATCTTGATGAAGAAGGTGCGCCCGTTGCGCCGAAAGCCGGGTTCAAGCTGGCCGGTGAAGGGACTAAAACCGTTGCGGTTCATATCGTCGTTGTAGCCGGCATAGAACGCACTTCCCGGACTCGGCGTGTAGCCAAAGAGGAACTGGCCGCGAACGTTTGAAGCCAGCGTATCATAGTCAATTCGCGCCCGGACAAAGATGAATCGCGTGAACTGATACGTCGAGCGAAACGAGAAAATATTTTCATCAAAGGTGAGCAGGCCGGTATCATTTCTTCGCAACCGGCTCTTCGTATAGTCGAGCGACATGCGTAAGGCGTTCGTTGGTCTATACGAAGCTCCGGCATTGATGTCCAGACTCTTGCCAGGTCCTGGATCGAGTGCGGCGTCGGGATTGGCCAAAGCAGCAGGGCTGACGCGCGGAAATCTTGATCCGCCGCCGAAATCAAAATCAAAACTGTTCCAGCCAGCGCCGAAAAAGATGGAACCCGAATACTTCTTTGAAGCATTGGTTTCGACTCCGCCAAAAAGCCCGTGTTGATAAGTCGATCGTTCAGGACCACCAAAAAAAGCGCCAGTGTGCGTTGCAGTTCGCCTGGCCCCAAACTCCTGTTCGAAGAGTCGCTCATAACCAAAGTTCACGCCCGCCTCGATAAATGTATTGTGCTGAAATTGAAGACCCACATGCGGCTCCGCAGACCAATTCTGCATGCGGCCTTGCCAATCAAAGTTGGTCGAGGCGCCGCTGCTTATGCGCCACGAGATCAGAGTGGCCTTTGGTTTCGGTTCGTTGCTGAGTCTGATGAAGAAACCGTGATTGTTCGTATTCAATCGGCGCGTGAACCCGACGTCTGCGCGATAGTCCTGGGTGCGGCCCGAGCCTTCGTAGACCCAACCAAAATGCCGAGCCGTGTAGTCGTAGACAGCGGAATAAGCGAGGCCGTTGCCGGTTCGATAGTAATTGCGCGTCGAGCCATTCACGAAGCACGGCTCGCCTGCTGTCGGTGTGTGTTCGTCTTTCGCCGGTTCAGAAAAACAGCGGCGCGATATGGTTCCCGCAACTTGAAATGCGGCGATGGTTTTCGGATCGATCCTAAACCTCCCATCGATGGCGACCAGCTGATTGTGCTTCTCAATGAAGTTATAGCTGGTCGCGAGCAAGCCGAGGCTCGAATCCTTTTTTCCAATGTCACGCTTCACCCGCAACACGGCAATGTAAGCGTTCTTCCCGAGAAAGCGCGTGTTCACCGGATCGGTCTTCTCTTCGGCGGTGAAATTGCCCGGCGCATTATCGCTGGCAATAAGAAAGCCGAAGGTATTGCGTCCGCGCTTGCCGGTTAATTTTGCCGCTGCGTCGGGATCGACAATCGCCCGTGTGTGCACCGCGCGGAGCGGTGTCTGAAAAATATCGATGCCTTCGAGAAAGAAAGGGCGCTTCTCCTCAAAGAAAATTGGGAAGCGCTGGTTCGCTGTAACTACGGTCTGATCGGCTTCCACCTGAGCGAAGTCGGGATTCAAGGTGAAGTCCAGCGTAACGGTGGGACTCAGCCCGAACTTTACCGACACACCGGGATCGAACTTCAGCGATTCGTTGACGAAACGACCCGGATCAAATCCAGTCGCGCCGGCAGGTAACGCGGCGACGCGCTTGCCCGTTTCCGAAAGGGTAAGGCTCGGGATAACTTCCAGCGTACGCTCGGTCGAGATCCCTTCCAAACCCGTCAGGTGTCCTTCCTGATTTAGCAGTGAAGCGATGTCGCGCGAGTTAGGCATCCACGAGTCAATTTCATCATTGAAACGGAAAAAGTTCCGCCAGATGTGAATTCCCCAGAGCTTGTCCTTGCCCGCTTCGTAGCGCAGCGACTTGAAGGGAATGGCGACCTCGACTGTCCATCCGTCGCTGGTGATCATTCCTTTCGACTCCATGACGATATCGACGCTGAAATCCGTTCCTGAGCCTTCCGTCATAATTCCATCTTGCTGGATACCGAGTGCGTTCCACCCGAGGACGTAGGCGCGCCGCTGATCGTTGAACGTGTCGAGAAAGAGACGGACGTTATCATCCCCGAAGACTTCATCACGCTTCGCGACGGTAGCGCGCACTCTATCGGGTTCGTCGTAACAATGGAAAGCCAGGTAAAGCGTCTTCGAATCGTAGCCCATCATTGCCTCAGTCGGTTTTGAGGGCGTAATGTTGTCGCCCGGCTGCGTTTGGTAGAAATCCTTCAACACCGCGGCCTGCTTCCAGACCTCGTCGTCGAGCTTGCCGTCAATCACAGGAGTCTTATCAAATCGCGGTACGCGAATCGGCTTTGCTTTCTCAGGAGGAATCATGATCGCGTGCTTGAGGCCACTTGCCGTCTTCGCGGCGGATTTCGACTTGGCCGAAGGTGAGGAAGCCGCTGTCGGACCATTGCTCGACTGCGCAACTGTCAGGGCAGCAGAAAGGCATAAAACGCACCCGAGCATGATCATTTTCCTTGATGTCATTGAGTTGACTTGAACTTCGACCAGACTTCAGCCCAGGGTTCTTCGTTTATACGCGCGTTTCCGCGCCAGAGTGCGAGCGGTGTGCTCAAGTGACTTAGACGCGGCTGTATTGCTAACGCTTCCACTTTTACGCGCCAGGAGACCAATAGGTTCTGAATTCTTTAGATGCTCACGTTACAGTACCGGCCCTGGGTACGCAGTCGTCCCGACTGCTTGTCCGTGCGTTGTTGAGGACAAGCAGTCGGGACGACTGCGTACCCAGGGCGGTTCGCTACCGCTCGCGGTTCCGTAACACGAGCTAGAAACTTTTCCTAAAGAGGTAGGACATCTTGATGAAGAACGTACGTCCATTGCGGCGGAAGCCCGGCTCGAGCTGACCCGTAAAGGGACTGAATCCGTTGCGATTGATATCGTCGTTATAGCCAATATAGAAGGCGGTTCCCGGCTTGGGTGTCCAGCCAAAAAGAAACTGTCCCCGGTAGTTTGATCTAAGCGAATCGAAGTCGATGCGGCCCCGCGCAAAAACGAAGCGGGTAAATTGATAGGTAGCGCGCAGCGAGACGATGTTCTCATCAAAGGCCAGCAGGTGCGTATCGTTTCTGCGCAATCTTTGCTTCGTAAAGTTAAGCGTGAGATTCAACGCGGATAACGGAGTGTAGTTGACGTTGCCATTGAGGTTGAAGGACTTCCCAGGACCAGGATCCAATGGAGCGTTGCAAACCGGTGGCGGCGTCGTTCCGTTGCACTTGCCCGCGGCCTGAGCTTCGCGCGCGGCGACAGCCGGGATGCTCGCGCGCGGGTAGCGCGACCCGGCGCCGAAATCAAAATCCAGACTTCCATAATTTTGATCAGCGAAGACGTTGAAGTTGATCTTTTTATTCACAGTCGAACTCGCGAATACGTACACTCCGCCGTTCGACGCTGAGCGCTCGTTATCGTTTCCCCAGAAGGTGCAGGTGTTCGTGAGCGCGCAATTCGACCCGGGCTGTCTCTTCGCGCCAAATTCTTCTTCAAAGACGCGCTCGTAACCTTTATCGACGCCAATACCGATCGAACTCTGACGCTGGAAGTTGAATTGAATCTGCGATTCGTTGTTAAAGATTTGCGAGCGTCCCTGCCAATCAAAGTTCGTGCCCGCCGCGTTATAAACCCGCCACGAAACCAACCTGGCCTTGGGTTTCGGTTCAGAACGATATTGAATAAAGAAATTGTGATTGTTGGTGTTAGTGCGCCGGTTGAAACCAACGTCGGCGCGGTAGTAACGGGTGCGGCCAACGGTGGAATAATCGTAGCCAAGATGTCGGCCGCTCATGTTGAGATCGGTAGCGTAGATGAATCCATTTTCTTTTCGATCCAGGGTTTGCCCAATCTCAGGAAAAAAGAAATTGCGGCGCGAACGCGTCGCCAGGGCTTGCGCACTAAAGGTCGTGGATTTATTGACGCGAAGACGTGAATCAAATCCTCCCAATTCGTTGTATTGATCGACGAATCTCCGGTAAGTGCCAAGGAATCCGATAAACGAATCCTTCTTACCGATGTCGTGTTTCAAACGGAGAATTCCTATGGCGGCGTTTTTGTCTACGAATCGCGGGTCCGCCGTTAGCCGATCTTCGGGGCTAAAGTTTCCCGGCCCGTTATCTGAAGCCAGCAGCAAGCAAAACGTGTTGCGATCTACTTTTCCGGTGAGCTTCACGGCGTAATCAGGATCGATGATCGTCCGCGTGTGCACCGCGGCGATTTGCGTGTTGAAGATGTCGATGCCTTCGAGGAAGAAAGGCCGCTTTTCAGAAAAGAAAATTGGGAATCGTTGGTTCGCAGTGACCACCAATTGATCGGACTCGACCTGAGCGAAGTCCGGATTGATCGCGAAATCGAGCGTGACGTTCGGCGTAATGCTGAATTTTCCCGTCAGCCCCGGATCGAATTTTACTGGTTCGTTAACGAAGCGGCCAGGATCCTTCATTCCCGCGTTTACTTGATCGGGCGTTAGCGTGGCCTTTCTTTTTCCGGTCTCTGACAAAGTCAAACTGGGAATCAATTCCAGAGTCCGCTCTGTCGAAATTCCTTCCAGGCCCGACAGATGTCCTTCCTGCGCAAGCCAACTGGAGTTGTCGCGATTGAGCGGCATCCACATGTCGAGTTCGTTGTTGAAGCGCTTGATGCGGCGAAAGAAATGCGCGCCCCAAAGTTTGTCCTTGCCGGCGACGTAGCGAAGGGATTTGAACGGAATGGCAATTTCAAGAGTCCAACCATCCGTAGTCAGTGTCCCTTTCGACTCAAACACGAAATCAGGATTGAAGTCTTCGTTCTGATCAGTCCAGGTGCCGTCCGCCTGCACGCCGAGCGGATTGAAATCAAACTCGTAGGCTTTGCGACTGTCGTTGAAAGTGTCGAACAGAATACCGACATAATCGTCGTTCCAGACGTTATCGCGTTTGGGAATGGTAGCGCGGACTTTGTCCGGCTCGTCGTAACAGTGAAAAGCGATATAAAGGAATTTTGAATCGTATCCCAGCAGAACTTCGGTTGGTTTGGAGGGAGCTATGTTGTCGCCCGGTTGGACCTGGTAGAAATCTTTGAGCACCACCGCATGCGTCCAAACTTCGTCATCGAGTTTGCCATCAATCAGCGGAGCTTTCTCAAAGCGTGGCAGCTTAACCGGCTGAGATTTCTCTGGCGGCAGAACGATATTCCGTTTCCCGGCTGGACTGTCAGCCTTAGGCGGAGCGGCCGGATTTGCGTTCGTGGCTGAGGGCTGGGCGCCAACGGTAAGCGACGACAAAGCCAGAATCATCAGAGGCAAAAGCTGATTCTTCATGAAATAGCCTTTCACGCAGCCATTTCTTGATCGAGAGTACAACCTGCGGTCCGATAGCGGTCAAAAGAAATGCCGTAGCGCTTGATCTTTGCGTTAAGCGTGGTGTGCTTAACGCCGAGCAATCGAGCGGCGCGGAACTGATTGCCGCGCGTCTTCTCCAACGCGGCCAGAATCAGATGGGTCTCAAAGCGGCGCACGGCTTCAGGAAGTCTTGGCTGCTCGCTGCTGCGCGGCGGTCGCAGGCTCCGGAGCGATTCAACTTCGTGCAAAAGAGTCAGCGCCACTTCTCTCAACGCGTCCAGCCGGCTATCAAGCGTTACTTCGTGCAGCAGACTTCCGGCGTGGACTCCATTCGACGACGCAACATCTTCCGTTCTCCAAATCGTGGTACTCATTCTCCGCCTCCTTGAAACCCGTTCATTGGACTCTCCCTTTGGGAGAGTTTTTAAGCGTTCACTTCCCCAGCAATTCTCTGAACAACGCCACGGCACGTTCATCCCCAGTCTGGCCGAGCATGCGAATCGCCTGTTGCCTCACAGCCATCTTTGGATGACTGCGCGCCGCGCGAATCAGAATGGGAATCGCCTCGGCTTTTGGACGGCGGCCAATCGCAGTGACTGCTTGTTTCTGGATTTCCGTTTCAGGATCGGCATCCATCATGTTCGCCAACGCGCTGAGACTCTTCTCTCCAGCAATACGGCCTAAGTTCGAGATCGCGCTCCGTCGTAATTCAAGCTCCTTTTCGTTCTCAGCCACGCGGATTACAAAGGTCGCCGCGCCATCGCGATTGTCGTTGCGCGCGATGCCACCCAGCGCGCGTCGCTTCAGTTCGCGCGAAGTCATCGTCTCGTAAAGATTCTCAAGCAATGGCAAAGATGCGGCCGAGCGGTTCATCCCGAGCGCTGACATCGCCTGGTTGCGCGCATCAGTCCACTCCCGATCGTTGCGAACGATTTCGGTGAGCAGATTATTTTTAGTCTGGCTCTCCGGCGTGTAACCCAGCCAAGAGATTGCTCGCGAACGAATTGGCTCGTTCACTGGCTTGCGAATCAGATCGATCAGAATAGATTCCACCCGAGCATCGTCGTGCAAAGCGATCGC
>QHXG01000550.1 GCA_003222845.1 Acidobacteriota bacterium
TCAAACGGAACGGCCACTGCGGGGGCGACAGGGACTGACTTCGGCAATGTCGGGCGGAACGTGCTGCGCGGGCCGCGACAGACCAACGTGGACTTCTCAATCATCAAACGCTTCCCAATCAGCGAATCAAAGAACATCGAGTTCCGCACCGAGTTCTTCAACCTCTTAAATCACGTCAATTTTGCCAATCCGATCAGCAACTTCAACGCTGTGCCTTCATCGAACATTTCTCCCACGACAGGCCAGATCATCAATAATAATCCGGGCGATTTTGGACGCATCATCTCAACCAGCAACAACCCTCGGCTGATTCAATTTGCGGTGAAGCTCAATTTCTGACTCCATCATCGGCTTTTTCATGTGGCATTGCTCACGGGCCGAACCTTCGTCGATACTCACTGGAATCAATGAAAGCCTTGACCATCTCCGCCTGGACAAAATCGCCGTTGAATTGGTTAAGTTTATTCAGCCAGAAATTGTAGCCGTCAAAGTTTGTGTCAGGTGCATCGTTGGGATTCCGGCGCAGATAACCGAAGTATTCCGTCAAGACGAAAGCGCGATCGGATTCCTTTTGGATCAGAGCCGAATTTTCTGCGACTCGTCGCAGGGCGCGCGCACGAGCTGACAAATCAGACGTGGTTGAGGCTGAGCCAAATTCACTGATGGCTGCTGCGCGATCGTTGCTGGTTGGCGTGACGCCGGCGTTCGCGAACAGCGTGTCCACGAAGACTTCAGGTGAGATCGAACTTGGATAAGCTGTGATGAAACGGGAGCGTTGCACGAAATCGGTTGCGAACATCTGCTTATTATTCTCGAGGACCGTTTCCCAACCGTTTTGGTTCACAACCACGCCCTGTCCAATCGCTTGATCGTCGGGCAGAAAATCGCTGAACCTAACCGGTACCGGCACACTCGGAAGATTTCCGTAGGCGGCTTTATAGAAGCGATAAACCAGATAGCCGCTTTGTTGAAACTCAATCGAGAGATAGAAGGCTGCCGAGACACTGGCGCGCTTCGCTTCGATGCATGTCTGATCCAATCCGCATGAATTGATTTGATTGCTCCAGAACGCTAGGCCGCTCGTGTCCGGTTCGCGATTAAGAAAGTCTCGATAGTTTTGCGCCACGAATGTCTGCGCATCGTCGATAGGATTTGGTCCCAACGAAGCAGCGTCTCCGAAAATGGTGAACTTGAATGCTGGGCTAACCGCCACGCCACCCGCCGCATTTGCGTCCCGCACGAACCAGCGACCAAAAAGAGTCGTGCCGATGAGTGCGGAATTGGCCGGTATCAGGAGACTTGCAGAGCCGTATCCCTGACCTGAGCCGCTGCCTGATAACTGAACCTTGAGACGTGCAAACGAGGCAGTCGCCGGAATCGCCGGCCCAATTCCCGGATCGCTGTTATCGATGACGAGTACCGCTGGCGCGCCGCCAAGCGCGTTCGAAACACCGACTGTGAAACTTGGGTTCCCCGCCAGCGGTGGTTCGATCGCGGTTACCCGAGGGACATTTCCGCCCGTTCCCGACGTGCCGCTGCCCGTGATTTGGGGAACTCGGTTCGATTCGCTGTAGAGTGTTGGTCGGTCGAATGGCGCGGCGCCGGCGACCACCCGCGGATCCGTCAATGCGCCTCGGAGAAAAGCGATGAGGTCGGATTTTTGTTGGGGCGAAAGATTGAGCGGACGTATTAAGTTATGATCGATGTTGGGCGCGTTGAAGTCTCCGCCGCGATTGTAAAAGTCCACAACCTCTTCAAGAGTAGCGAAGTGTCCATCATGAAAGTACGGGCCGCGCAACCCGACGTTCCGCAGACTGGGAGTGCGGAACTCGCCGATGTTGTTCGTGTTGCCGGTGACTTGGAAGCGTCCGGTGTCTTCGAACTGCGGGCGCACGCCGATGTTGTGAAACTGATTGTCGCTGAAAAGACTTCCGGCATGACAGACATTGCATCTTGATTGATTGAAGACGCCCTGCCCGCGAGTCTGCGCCGCACTCAGGGGATTGATTTGCGCCACGTTTTGATCGAAGGGCGTGCGATCTGAATAGAGTGTGCGCTCGAAGGTCGCAATCGCCAACGCGATTCGCACCGGCGTAATTTCGGGCGTTCCGAATGCTTCTTCAAAGAGGTCACGGTACGCGCGCCCGCTAATCCAATCTCTTAAACCGGTTGGTATGAAAGGTGCGAGCGCTAGAGCTTTCGAGTTGGCGACGCGGACGGCAACGTCGTTCCAAGTCCGTCCCGCATGCGCCATTTCAGCGGAGCTTACGGGTGGGCCAAGCACCTGGCTTTCAAGGGCCGCGCCGTTTGGCAGCACCACGGCGCCGCCGATTGGATCGGTGAAGACCTGTGTCGCCCGACCATCCCAGAACAGCGAATTCGAATACCCGGCGTCGATGTACGATCGCGATTTGCGTCCCGTGACCTGTTCGCGAAAGCCGTAAATAGCGGAAAGATTGTAAGTGCCGTCGCCGTTGTTGCTGATTACGCCCGGTGAGGCAAACACATCGTCAGGCGTGCCGAACACACCATCGGCTCCGGGATTCGTCGATCTCGCGCTGCCAATGAGCGCGCGCGAATCCGATCCACCATTCGCGGCAAAGTGGCAGCTTCCGCAGGCAACGGTGCGCGTCGAAGAAAGCTGTTCATCCCAAAAAAGCGTCTTGCCGAGATATGCTTTGGCGGCGGAGACTGGATTGCCCGGCGGCACTGGCGGTGGATTCAAAGGCTGAATAGGCCCATTGATAATTCCGCTGGCACGCGTGCCTTGATCAGGACCACTTAAGCTGCTGAGGTTGCTTCCATTTTCGGCACGCACCCAATAGAAATAGGTCTGCCCAATCGCAACGGTTGTATCGAAAAATGATCCTTGAGTCGTCGTCCCGACAGCGATTGCGGAGGCTGAGTCGTTCGCCGTATTGCGAAAGATCCGATACAACGTGGCGCCGCGAATCGCTTCCCATTCGATCTCCACTTTCGTTGCGTACGCATTGTCCGAAGCGGTCACGTTCGTTGGCGCTGACAGGGTTGTCACTTGCCCGGTCGCTGTAAAGCTCGGCGAGAAGCGGTTGGCAAATGCTAAGGCTATTAAGCAAAGCAGAGATATTATCGAGATCTTGATCGTTCGCATGATTCAAACCTTCCTTCTCAAAGGAAGTGCCGGTGTACTGGCGTAGATAACAACCTCTGGGGACGCTGCGTTGAACTCGATGGAATTGATCCGTGTTCAGACCATTAGTCGCTTGGGGAGTCGAATCATATGACTCACGGATAACAAACTGACTCGCGAACGACAGAATCGTCCCAGGGCACTTCAGTTGGCGTTCTGAGTGTGCCCTGGGACTATTTCTATTGCTGGGAAAGACTCGGCTCAGGATTGTCTGAGTTGAAAACTTGCCATTCTACGGACCAAACCGGTGGCGATATTCGATTGAGGTGATGAATGCCTTGACCATTTCGGCATTGACGAAGTCGCCTTTCGAACTATTCAGCTTGTTCAGCCAGAAGTTGTAGCCCTGAAAGTCGAGTGTTGGTTCCGGCGGATCGTTCGGGTTCCTTCGCAGATAGCCGTAGTACTGCATCAACACCAACGCGCGGTTGAATTCGAGTTGGACCAGTGTCGTGTTCTCTGCCACGCGACGCAGGGCGCGCGCCCGCGCAGTTACGTCAGCGGTGCTCGAAGCAGAACCGAATTCGCCGATAGCGACAGCGCGATCACCAGACGAAGGCACAACGCCGGCATTGTTGAAGAGTGTATCAACATAGACATCGGGTGTCATCGAGGTGGGATAGGCTGATGTGAAGCGCGAGCGCTGCACAAAATCTGCGGCATACGCCTGCTTGTTATTCTCCAGGAGCGCTTCCCAGCCGCTTTGATTTACCACGACTCCCTGTCCAATCTCTTTCGTGTCGGGCAAAAACTCGTTCAGCTTGATGGGCACCGGAGCAGTCGGCAAATTGCCGTAAGCTACCCTGTACATCCGTTCGACGAGATAACCTGTTTGCTGAAACTCTATCGAAAGGAAGAAGGCTGCC
>QHXG01000574.1:0-3058 GCA_003222845.1 Acidobacteriota bacterium
GCAGACCGAAAGCAGAATAACCGGCTGATCTCGCTTCAGGACATTCACACCATTAGCGCGAGAGTCATCAACGAAGCGCGCATCGGCTACAGTTTCATTCGCCAGGACACGTTTGGGCGAAATCCGGTGAAGGATTCCGATCTTGGCATCAAGCGGACTAACGCCAACGTCTATCCAGGGCTAGGACTAATTCGTATCGGATCGGGAGGTAACGCGGTGAGTATCGGCAACTCCGGTGCAAATGTAGACATGCAGGTCAATGACTCTTCGACAACGCTGGTTGATATTCTCTCAGTAACCCGCGGCCAGCACAGCCTTCGCACGGGCGCCGCGATCATCTATTACCGGACTACTCTTACGGGGAATAACGCCCGGCGCGGCCAGATAGCTTTCCAGACCTTCAACAACTTCCTGCTCGGTACGGCCAACAACTCGACCTACGGAGACGGCATTAATACTCGCATCCTGCGCGCAACTGACTACAGCCTCTTTCTTCAGGATGACTGGAAGTTTTCCCGGAAGCTGACCATCAACCTGGGCTTGCGTTACGAGCTGGACCTTCCGCCTTACGAGACGCGCGGCGCGATCTCCACTTTCGACCCGGCGCTTTATAAACCGAGAATGGACGTGGACGACACCGGCAAGCCGGTAGGCCCTCCCGCCGGCGGATTCGTGCAGGCCGGAAACGTGATTCCTCAATTCGACTTGCCGGATGTGCCAAACGTCGGCAAGCGCATCCTGACAAGTGTCGATCCAAATAACCTCGCGCCCCGCGTGGGACTAGCCTACTCGCCGCTCGATTCCGGGCGACTCGTTGTGCGCGGCGGCTACGGCATCTTCTATTCGCGCCCGTCCACAATTTACATAGGCTTTACGTTCATCTCCCCGCCAATGTACACCATTCGCCGCAGCCCAATCGGCGAGACAGTTCGTTTGGAGGATCCGTTTTTTCCTTTGCCGTCGCAAGATCAATTCCCCACGTTCGTGAAGGACGTCGCTCTCGCCAACGGTACGTTTGATCGCCGTCTGCGCACGCCTTACTTCCAGCAGTACAACGCCGGCGTTCAATATGCATTGAGCCAAGACCTGCTATTGGAGGTCGCCTACGTTGGCACGCGTGGGCTAAATTTATTTCGCGGCGTCGACATCAACCAGGCGCGGCTTGCGAGCCCACAGCGTCCCATCGTCAACGAAGTCACCGGACAGGCGATTACGACCAACACGCCCGCCGCTACGAACGTCGCGCTGCGAGCGCCGTATCAGGGTGTCGAAGCAGGAGCCTTCTTTCAGATTCAGTCCACGGCTGAGTCAACTTACAACTCGCTACAGGTGAGTTTGACCAAGCGGCTCTCCAAGGGGGTGCAACTGCTCGCTTCGTATACTTATGCCAAGTCGCTCGACAACGCCTCGGGCAATAGTGACAGCGCGGGAGACTTAGCGGCGGATACGGCGGCCATCGGCGGTAACCAGCTTGACTCCTCGGCCAATCGTGGGGTATCTGACTTTGACCGCACCCATCGCTTCGTCTTGAGTTATCTGTGGGACTTACCTGGTCCGGCTTTCGGTCTAAGGTCAAGGGCCGGACGGTTGTTACTGTCAAATTGGCAAGTGGCAGGAATCATCACCGCTATGTCTGGTCTACCGATTGACATCGTGGACGGCGGGGCTGGCTCGCTTTATGGGTTTAGCGGAATTTTAACGTTCGCCCGGCCAAGCTGGGCACTGGGCGCGCGCAGCAGTGCGACGAGCAACATTCCGTCCGGATATTTCTTCAACCCATTCGCCTTCGGTCGTCCCGTCGTGCAAGCTGGTAAACTGATTCCAAGCTCGAACGGCACGGCCCGCGCGGACGCGACCGGCACCGACATCGGCAATGTTGGGCGAAACGTTCTCTGCGGGCCACGACAGGCGAACGTGGACTTCTCGGTCATCAAACGCCTCCCGCTAAGTGAATCAAAGAATCTGGAGTTCCGCGCCGAGTTCTTCAACCTCTTCAATCACGTCAACTTTGCCAACCCGATCAGCAACTTCAACGCCGTTCCTTCATCCAGTATCGACCCGGATACCGGGAAGATCATTGGGAATCCTGGCGATTTCGGTCGCATCATCTCAATCAGCAACAACCCGCGGCTGATCCAGTTTGCAATTAAGGTCAACTTTTAGGTTCGTGATTGCTGTCATGCTTAGGGGCCGAACCGCCGACGATATTCAGCGGACGTAATGAACGCCTTGACCATCTCAGCGTTCACAAAGTTTCCGTCAAACTGATTCAGCTTGTTCAGCCAAAAGTTATAACCTTCGAAGTTCGTGTCAGGTGCGTCGTTTGGATTCCTTCTGAGGTAACCGAAGTATTGCATCAACACAAAGGCGCGGTTGAATTCCTGCTGTGCCAGTGTCGAGTTTTCGGCCACGCGACGTAAGGCTCGCGCGCGCGCGGCGACGTCAGTGGTTGTCGTCGCAAAGGCAAACTCGCTGATGGCTGCCGCGCGATCGCTCTCAGAAGGCGTGACTCCAGCATTTGCAAATAGCGCGTCCACAAATTCACTCGGACTCATCGACGCCTGATAGGCTGACGTGAACCTGGAGCGTTCTACAAATTCAGTAGCAAAGGCTTGCTTGTTATTCTCCAGCGCTTGCTCCCAACCCGACTCTGGTTGACAATCACTCCCTGGCCAATCTTGCGCGTGTCAGGCAGAAATTCATTGAGCTTGATGGCTACTGGCGCGCCCGGAAGATCGCCGTAAGCCGCTTTGTATGTGCGATAGACCAGATAACCAGTCTGTTGGAATTCGATTGAGAGGAAGTAAGCTGCCGCGACGTTAATCCGCTTCACGTCTACGCACTGCTGATCCATGCCACACGATGCAATCTCGTTGGTCCAGAAGGCGAGGCCACTCGAGTCGGGCTCGCGGTTCAGAAAGTCTAGATACTGCTGCCGGACAAAGAACTGCGCGTCATCTATCGCATTGGGCGCGGAGCTGGCGCCAGAGCCGTACAGCTCGGCGCTCCGACCACCCGGACCTCCTCCGACAGCCAGTACCTTGCCGTTGCCGAGCAA
>QHXG01000574.1:3079-9513 GCA_003222845.1 Acidobacteriota bacterium
GTTGAGGCTCGCCGTCGCGGTCCATGTTTCCGTGGCCGGGTCATACAATTCCGCGCTGTTTAGAGCAAGAGGAGCACAATTAGGCAGGCAGGGCGCAGGAGGCAAACCGCGATTCCAGTCCGCCCCCCCAGCCACTAAGACCTTTCCGTTAGGCAGCAGCGTCGCTGTGTGGGAATCGCGTGCCGCGATAAGATCGCCGGTGACGCTCCATGTCCCAGTCGTAGGGTCATACAACTCGGCGCTGCGCAGAGATACAGGAGGCCAATTGTAACCTCCAGTGACCAGGACCTTACCACTTGGCAGTAGTGTGGCCGTATGAAGAGCACGAGGCAAGTTGAGGCTGCCAGTGATGCTCCAGGTTCCAGTAGCAGGATCGTACAACTCGGCGCTTGCTAACGTGGAAGCGAAATCGTCATCGTTGGTGCCACCCGTGATCAGAACCTTTCCGCTTTTCAGTAGAGTTGCGCTTAGGATGTAACGGGCGACGTTTAGTTTACCCGTGAGTGTCCATGTTCCAGTCTCCGGATCGTATAGCTCTGCGGTGTCGAGAGTGTCAAATGATTCCCCAAAGCCGCCTACGATTAATACCTTGCCATTTTGTAGCAATGCCGCCGTGTGGCTCGCGTGTGCGGTGATGAGTTTGCCAGTGGGGCTCCACGTCCCGCTGACAGGATCGTATAGCGCGGCAGCGTTAGTAGGCGTCCATGACGGAGATGACGAGGTACCCCCGCCAGCGACAAGGACTTTGCCGTTTTGTAGCAGCGTCGCGGTGAAGTCAGACCAATTCGTGGGGAGGCTGCCGGTATAGCTCCATGTCCCGGTGGCTGGATCGTACAACTCTGCCTTGCCGAGTATGTCGCCACCAGCGACCAGCACTTTCCCGCCAAGTAAGAGTGTTGCCTGGCCACCGCCTGCCGTGTTGAGGCTGCCCGTGTAGCTCCAACTCGGACCAGGTGTCTGCGCGAAGACTGGACTAGCCCGCCCCAGCAGCCCATCAGCAGTTATCAAACAGGTGAGTGCCAACGTCAGAACATGGAAATGTCGAAGGTAGTTGCGTTTGTTTTTCATATGATCCTCCTAAGATCGAATTTGGCACACGTTTGCTCTTTTCTAAGACTGCGAGAGTCGCACTCCGGGCAGTGTCTCTAAGGGCCAAACCTTCGCCGATACTCGTCCGCAGTGATGAAGGCCTTGACCATTTCGGCCTGCGCGAAGTTGCCGTTGAAGGTGTTCAGCTTATTGAGCCAGAAATTGTAACCGTCGAAGTTCGAGTCGGGAGCATCGTTGGGATTGCGGCGCAGATAACCAAAGTACTGCATCAATACAAACGCGCGATTAAACTCGGCAGTAACCAGGTCCACGTCCTCCGCGACCGCTCGCAAAACTTGCGCGCGCGTCTTCATGCCCGTCGCCAGCTCGCTTACCAATTGATCGCGCTCTGATTGCGACAGCGGATTGCGGGCATTGCTATTGAGCTTGTCAACAAACTCGGCGGCCGACGTTGATGGCGGAAATGCCGTACTGAATCGCGACCGTTGCACGAAATCCGACGCGAAGGCTTGCTTATTATTTTCCAGAACTTGCTCCCAGCCGCTTTGATTAACGATGACGCCTTGCCCGATTCGCTGAGAGTCGGGAAGAAACTCACTGAGCCTGACGGGAACCGGCGCGTCAGAGATATTCCCGAACGCTGTCTTGTAAAAACGATAGACTTCGTAGCCAGTCTGCTGAAATTCGATCGAGAGGAAATAGGCGGCGCTGACGCTGATACGCTTTGCTTCAATGCACTGTGCATAGTTGCCGCAGGACGCAATTTCGTTAGTCCAGAAGCTCAGGCCGCCGGCGTCCGGCTCACGATTGAGGAAGTCGAGGTAGTGCTGGCGGACGAAGAATTCGACGCAGTCAATCGGGTTAGGACAGGCGGCGGGCTCCAGCGGTTGCCAGGACGGACGATAATTTTGTCCTGCCGGTGTGTTGGTGAGCTGTGCATATCCGGTACCGTCAACATTCTTTACGTAAATTTCAATATCCTGACCGTTCGTCATGTTGAAGGCGATCTTCCGACCGTCAGGAGACCATCTTGGATAATCGCGACTATTTGGATCAGGGTCACCTCCGTCAAAGATCCGAACATTCGTGCCGTCGCTGTTTGCAATGCGTAGCTCTGATTCTGCAAACTCGCCGTTGAGTTGAACGAAGACGATCTGAGTCCCGTCCGGAGACCAACTCGGCGAGAACGCAGGACAATGATTCCCACTTAATAATCTTCGATTCGTCCCCTCAGGGTTGATTGCATAAAGGCTTGGACAGAATCCGTTATATCGAGGACTGGCATACAAGATTGTCGAACCGTCGGGCGACCAGGCAGGATGATAATCGTAGAGCGCAATTTGCCCTCCGCCATCATTAGTCAGATTCCGACGGGCATGAGTTTCCACGTCAACGACCCAAATGTCGTTATAGTAGGGATCTTGAAAAGCGATCTTCCTGCCGTCAGGAGACCAACTCATCGAAAATCCAACGGGAACAGAGGGCGGCGTATTCACAAAATTGCTCAAGGGCGTAATCTCAACTCTGTTTGTGCCATCCATGTTCATCTGGAAGATAGCAAAGCCGCCCGCCTCGCGTTGACTAACAAAAGCCAACTTCGTTCCGTCGGGTGACCACATGGGGTGATCGTCAACAATAGTATTGTTAGTGATGCGGATTTGGTTCGTCCCGTCCGCATTCATAACGTAGATTTCCTGGTTACCATCGCGTTCGCTGGTGAAAGCGATCTTGCCGTTGGCGCGAAGCGCCGGCGACGGTATAGGTGTGGGCGTAGGCATTGGTGTGGGCGTAGCGGTGGCTGTTGGTGTTGGTGTGGGTGTTGGCGTTGCACCATCGCCTTGATAACGAACCACTACAAAACTTTTAAACTCATCCGGCCCGGAGTCACCGGCGACAACAATTTTGTCGTCCGCTTGAATTGCTACTAAACCAACTTCGTCGTAAGAAGCATTGCCGTAACGTTTACCAATCGAGGTGATGACTACGCCTGTGCCGTTAAAGGAAGTGTCTACCGAGCCGTTTGGATTGAGGCGACCAACGGCGAAAACAGAGTCACCGTCAATAAAGGTGATCCCGGCGACAACAAACTTACCGTTCGGTTGAATCGCTACTGAACGGACATAAACATCAGCCGGAATAAGAATTTTACCTGCGCCGCCGAATGAACTATCGAGCGATCCGTCCGGGTTGTAGCGAACAGCGGCAAAGTCTACGCTGTAACCGACGGCAACAATCTTACCGTCTGTTTGAATTGCTAAATCACTAGCGCCGCCCCAAGAATTTCTAGCCGGGGTGCTAACTATGCCAGTGCCGTTAAAGGAAGTGTCCAGCGAGCCGTCCGCGTTGTAACGGACAAGGGTAAAGCTGCTCCCACTAATGACCCCACCGGCGGCAATAATCTTGCCGTCCGCTTGAATGGCTACCGAATTAGCGCGGCCAACCGGAGTGAGAACTTTGCCGCTGCCGTCAAAAGTAGTGTCCAGGGAGCCGTTGGGGTTGTAACGGACAATGGCGAAGCTGTCGTTTCCGTCACTACCGGCGACGACAATCTTGCCGTCTGTTTGAATGGCTACTGAATTAGGGCCGCCGGCGCTGCCAACCGGAGTGAGAACTATGCCGCTGCCGTTAAAAGAAGTGTCCAGTGAGCCGTTTGGATTGTAACGAACTACCCCAAACTTTCCCCATGCACCGTCAAAGACGGAGCTGACGATCACAATTTTGCCGTCCGGTTGAATCGCTACCGCCATAGCACCGTCAAAATTGTCAGAAAGCCGAGTGACGACTCCGCCCGTGCCGCCGAATGAACTGTCGAGCGAGCCGTCCGGGTTGAAACGGACGGTCGCAGAATCCCAATAACCGCCTGTAGTGCCTTCACCTGCGACGACAATCTTGCCGTCAGGTTGAATCGCCATCGCCCCAGCAGTGTAAAAAATAATTGCTGGAATATTAGCGATAGCTATTCCGCCGTTGCCGAAGGTCGGGTCGAGGTCGCCCGGCGCGGCTGCCATCGAAGTGGAGAGCGTGAGCAACAAGTTGACCGTTAGTATGATTGATCTTGTGTTCATGTACTTGCCTTCTGTTTCTCGCCAGGCGGGTGAAACTAAGAAATCCGGGCAGTCAATCGGATTGGGACAAGCGACGGAATCGCCGAGATAGCGGGCAATGCCAAGTCTTTTGAGAAACGAGCGTGGTTTCCTGAGTTTTCTCACTTTCAACTCCCGCCTTCGGTTCACGCCTTATTGCCTTTCACCTACAAGTGCGGGGATTGGGTCTAAAACCTCTAAGGCGAACTATCTAAAGACCGGTAGGGCTCAGACGCCAAAACGTTTTCTGTATTCGACAGAGGTGATGAAGGCCTTCACCATTTCCGCTTGAACGAAGTCGCCGTTGAAACTGTCAAGCTTATTTAGCCAGAAGTTATAGCCGTCGAAGTTCAGTCCGGACTCAGGCGCGTCGTTCGGGTTCCGGCGCAAGTAGCCGAAGTACTGCATCAGCACAAAGGCGCGGTTGAATTCCTGCTGGGCCAACGTCCCGTTTTCGGCTACGCGTCGCAGCACGCGAGCGCGGGCGGCTGGGTCATTCGTGGTGGCGCCAAAGGCAAACTCGTTGATAGCGGCATTGCGGTCACTCGCCGATGGAGTCACGCCGGCATTTGCGAAAAGCGCGTCGACGAATTGCTCGGCAGACATCGACGTTGGGTAGGTGGAGGCCAAGCGTGAGCGTTGTACAAACTCGTTCGCAAAAGCCTGCTTGTTACTCTCCAGTAATTCTTTGATTGACCACTACTCCCTGCCCAATTCCTCGTGTGTCCGGCAAGAACTCATTGAGTCTAATCGGCACCGGCGCGCCGGGCAGATTGCCGTATGCAGCTTTGTAGAGGCGATAGACGAGATAACCGGTTTGCTGAAATTCAATCGAGAGGAAGTAGGCGGCGCTGATGTTGATTCTCTTGGTCTCGATGCACTGGGGATCGCCACTGCAGGAATTGATCTGGTCAGTCCAGTAAGCAAGACCGGCTGCATCCGGCTCGCGATTGAGGAAGTCGCGGTAGTGCTGGCGGACGAAGAAGTCAGCGCAGTCGATGGGGTTGGGGCAAGTTAGCGTTGGTGTCGGATCACCGAGAAAGCGGGCAATCGCGAACATTCCGCCCGATGCTCCGACGACCACAGCGCGTCCCTGGCTGTCGAGAGCCACGTCACTGGCGCCGTCGCTTGAATTGTTAAAATCAACAGTCGTTATACCGTCGCCGCCCCCGAAGGTCCCATCCAGTGATCCGTCGCCGTTGTATCTAACAAGGGTAAAGTCGCTAGTCCCATTGATGCCCTTGCTGCTCCCTGCGGCCACTATCTTACCGTCAGGTTGAATGGCAGCTGACCCTAAATAGACACCAATCGGCGCCGTCACTAAACCATTCAAACCGAACGACGTATCCGGAGAGCCGTTGATGTTGTAACGAACGAGGGCATAGCTATTCCCATTCCAACCACCAAAGGCGACTATCTTTCCGTCCGGCTGAATAATGACTGACGTGAGGACGAGAAATGGACACAATACGTGACCGTCTGAACCGAAACTCAAATCCGGCGAGCCGTTCGGTTCATACCTGTAGACCCCAGAATATTCAAAACCCCATATGACCTTTCCGTTGGGTTGAATAAAGACGGAGTTAAGAGAAGACGTGCCATTCGCCAAAGTTACAAAGCCATGGTTGCCGAACGAAACATCGAGCGAACCGTCTGATATGTAACGGATCAACTGACCGGGGCAATACTCAAATTTGACAGCGCCAACGAACTTCCCATCCGGCTGAATCGTAAAATCCGCGCCATAGTTCTCATCGGTGTCACCACAAGGTAACGCAGTTAACACCTTTCCCGTTCCCCCGCCGAACCCAGTATCGAATGAGCCGTCGGAGTTGTAACGTACGATAAGAAAGGATGCTGCCCCGTTTCTTACAGAAACACCGCCAGCGACGATCTTTCCGTCCGGCTGAATCACAATGTTCCATTCGTATTCTTGCCGGCCCAAATCGGTTATCACCTTTCCAGTGCCGAAACCGAAGGTCACATCGGGCGAGCCGTTCGGGTTGTATCGAGCAACCACCAAGTCCGCGAGATGGCCGCCAACGACAACTATTTTGCCGTCGCTCTGTACTGCCACATCATGTGCAAAGCCGCCCCCATCGATGAGCCTTCCGCCAATACCGAACGTCGGATCCAGGTCGCCCGGTGCGGCGGTGATGGTCGTGGCGCCGAAAAGAAGCAGCGCGAGAAGCGCCAACATGGGAGCCGAAATTGCGTGATAAGTTTTAGTGTTTCTCATGGTTCACCTGGGTAGTCACTTTTCGTCTGCCGCAGCGAGCAGATTCTGGGAACGTCTCTATT
>QHXG01000575.1 GCA_003222845.1 Acidobacteriota bacterium
CCCCAAAAGGACATATAGTGAGTGAGAAAGGGACAGCTATGCGAATAGTACAATCCGTCTTCGCGGTCATCGTCATTGGCCTGACGCTGATTGGCTTTCAAGAAATCACGTGCGCCCAAGTTCCGCAGCCGGCGCCCAACCATGTTCATTACTCGGAACCTGCTCAGCAATCGCAGCCATCACCTACCGGAGCGCTGGCGCCTCGGCTTCAGAATCTCGGTGACCATCGCTTTCCGGTGACCACGAGAAATAGGCAGGCGCAGCTCTTTATCAATCAAGGAGTGAACCTCGCGTACGCTTTCAATCACGCGGAGGCGGGGCGTGCATTCAGAGAGGCCGCCCGGCTGGATCCTACTCTCGCGATGGCGTACTGGGGCGAAGCGCTGGTGCTTGGTCCGAACATCAATGCGCCGATGGATCCGAGTAACGAGCCGAAAGCTCTTGAAGCGATCCAGAAGGCGTTGGCGCTCAAGTCAAGGGCCTCACCGCGCGAGCAGGCGTACATCAATGGCCTCGCGCAGCGCTACTCAGGCCGCGCTGAAGATCGCAAAGCGCGTGATCGCGCGTACGCCGAAGCCATGCGCAAAGCGCACGAGAGCTATCCTGACGATCTCGACGCGGCTACGTTCTATGTGGAAGCGATGATGGACCTCAGACCCTGGGGTTACTGGACGCGGGACGGACGGCCTTACGAAGGAACAGCGGAGATTGTCGCGCTCACAGAAAAAGTCATCGCGCGCGATCCTCAGCATCCCGGCGCATTGCACCTGTACATTCACTTGATGGAAGCCAAAGAGGCCGAAAAAGCGGAACCTGCCGCCGATCGTCTGCTCACGCTCATGCCCGCCGCGGGCCACATGGTCCACATGCCCGCGCATATTTATCAGCGCGTGGGCCGCTATACCGATGCCGTGCGCAGCAATGAACTCGCGATCGCGGCTGACGAAGACTACATCTCGCAATGTCGGGCGCAAGGCCTCTATCCGATGGCTTACTTTCCGCACAACATTCACTTCTTATGGTTCGCGGCGACCGCCGAAGGCCGTAGCAAGCTGGCCATCGAAGCAGCGCGCAAGGCGGCGTCACGTGTCGACGATGAAACCTTGAAGCAGGTTCCGCTGCTCGCCGGTTTTCGCGTCGTTCCTTACTTCGCGCTGACGCGTTTCGGAAAGTGGGACGAGATGTTGCGCGAGGCCGAGCCGCCCGACACCAGCGCGTATCTGCGTGGCATGTGGCATTACGCGCGCGGCGTGGCGTTCGTTGGCAAGGGCGAGCTCGACGCTGCCGAGCAGGAATTGGCGAAGTTGCAAGACACGCTGAAGGACGAGTCGCTGGACCAGCCGCTATTTTCACTGAACACCGGCCGTGCAGTGCTGTCAATCGCGCCTGAAGTTCTGTCCGGCGAGATCGCCGCGGCCAGAAAGAATTACGACGCGGCTATCGCGCACCTTGAGCGCGCCGTACGACTCGAAGATGCTCTGGTCTACACAGAGCCTGCGGAGTGGCATTATCCGCCGCGGCACGCGCTGGGCGCGGTGCTGCTGGAAGCGAAGCGGCCCGGTGAAGCTGAAACTGTTTATTGGGAAGATCTGAAGCGCAATCGCGAGAACGGCTGGGCGTTGTTTGGCTTGATCCAAGCCCTCAAAGCACAAGGTAAGAATGATGACGCCGCACTTGTCGAGGCACGCTTCAAGAAGGCTTGGGCGCGTGCGGATGTGACTCTAACCGCGTCACGTTTCGGACCATAGCTGTCTGTCGACCTGCAGCCCTATTCTTTGTATCTCGGATAGCGCCAGCCATATCCCCAACGTGTTTCGAAGAATGAAAGGTGCCATGACCCGTTAATTAGTCTCAGGCTGGGAAAGGGCAGCCACCAGGGACCGCCGATACGCACGGCGACGAACATGATGATCGCCCAATAGGGATGACCGCCGGCGGCAACACAACGCATCACCTTTGTATCGGCCTTCAATCGCAAACCCTTTGGCCCACCGCGCCAGTAGGCTCGATCGTGTTCGATGCAACATCCTTCCCACGGTGGCGGTTTGCGAAGGACTGTCCGCCAGAAAAAAGACATGAACCCACTACAGCCATCGGTTGTGAAAGGCTTATCCATTAGTCTGAAAAGGCACCTTCCCAAGCCTCCTGCGGTATTCATGTTTCTTTCGCGAGTGGTAAGTCACGAAGAATCGGTGAACTGGAGCAATTCCCTTGCTCACTCTACGCGCGAGATCCGCACTAGGGCCGGTCGTTTTCCTTCTTCAAGCCCAGCAGCTTGCGCGGTTCGTAATATGGTTTGCCGTTGAGCTTCTGAACTTCTTTGCGAAAGTTTGTGCCGTAATCACGGTCCGCGTCCGACAACGCCCAGGCCTGACGCTTGTAATTCCAATTATCGGGATCCAATCTCTGCGCTTCTTTGAAGTGCGGAATTGCATCGACGCCTTTGCCCTGTTTGTAGAGATGCTCAGCCAGCGCAAACTCCGCGTCAGCGCGAACGCGGTCGTTGCTCTGCGGTTTCAGTCGCGCTCTTACTTCTGACTCGCTTAGCACGTAAATACTCTTCGCGCCGTTCGCGGCCCAATCGCGAATAGCATCGATATAAGGAGCCGTCTCCATGTTGGTAAACGATTTGAAGCGGTCGTCGATGAACGCAACTTCGTTTGGCCGCACGATACGGCCCCGCTCATCTATCCATACCGCGGTAGGCACATTGACCATGCCGTACTTCTGCGTAACGATCTGCTGCTCGTCGACCAGCGCGGTGTATTCAGGCTTTGCTGCAGTGATCCACGGTCCCGCATCTTTAGCGCCGCCGGTGTCCTGCGCCACGGAAATGATTGCGAAGTTTTTGTCCTTCAGTTCCTTGTAGAGCGCCTGCCAGCCTGGCAAGTCGAAACGGCAGCCTCACCACGAGGCCCAGGTGACGAGCAAAACTTTCTTGCCACGAAAATCAGCGAGTGAATGCAGTTTGCCGTTGAGATCGGGGAGCGTAAAGTTC
>QHXG01000576.1 GCA_003222845.1 Acidobacteriota bacterium
GTTGACGATGCTCGGTTCGGGCTTATAATTGAGTATCGCGGGGTGGAGCAGTGGTAGCTCGTTGGGCTCATAACCCAAAGGTCGGAGGTTCAAATCCTTCCCCCGCAATTGAAGGCCGCTAACAAGCGGCCTTTTTTCTTGGAGTTAAGACTCTCGATTTATCAGTCGCCTCCTGAACTCCCAATTCTCATTGCCATAGGAGCGATACCAGTGACCCGAATCGTCGTGGCATTCGTAAGCGAACCGCACCGCAATGCGGTTCCCGGTGAACGCCCACAGTTCCTTGATGAGCCTGTAGTCCAACTCCTTGACCCACTTGCGAGAAAGAAAAGTGGTGATTTCATCTCGCCCATTAACGAACTCCGAGCGATTCCTCCAGCGTGAATCGATCGCGTATGCCAGAGCTACTTTCCCCGGATCGCGGGTGTTCCAGCTGTCCTCGGCGAGACGGACCTTTTGAATCGCACTCTCGCGTGTGAAAGGAGGCAAAGGCGGCCGTGTTGTCATCGTTGCAGTTGCCATGTTCGTCTCCTTAGCCAGTCGACTCCATTGAATCGTGGTCGTATCGCGTCACCGAATTGCCGGTACAAAGCCTCGTACCAATGCGGCGATTTCATCCGAAGCCGTATCCAAGGCAAAGTGGCCGGCGTCGAGTACGTGCACTTCGGCTTTGGGAACGTCTTGGCGATAGCGTTCCGGTTCACCGAGATCGAAGGATAGATCGTACTTACCCCAGATCACCAAAAGCCGCGGCTGTTTCTCGCGCATCCACGCTCGCCATTTAGGATATGCGTCTACATTTGTCCGATAGTCGTAGAACAGATCACTTTGAATGTCTCCTTGGTCAGGTTGACTGAGAAACGCAGATTCATCCGTCCAGAGATCCGGGTCATACCGTTCGACATTCGGATCGTTTCCCACATGGCGCGTCCGCGTCGTCTGAAGCGACAGCAGATTTGTGCGAAGCGCGCTTTCGTTGGCCGCGCGATCGGCCCAAAAAGCGCGTCGCGGTTTCCAATTGGCACCGAGCCCTTCGTTATGCGCGACCGCGTCCTGAACGATCAACGCATCGATCCGTTCGGGATGGACTAAGGCCATGCGAAAACCCACCGGGCCTCCGTAGTCCTGCATGTAAAGTGTGTACTGCGAGAGCCCCAGCGCCTCGGTGAAACGATTCATGATCTCGGCATAGTGATCGAATGTGTAGGCGAACTTTTTTGGATCTGGCCAGTCGCTGTGACCAAACCCGGGGTAATCTGGCGCGACAAGGTGATAGCGATCAGAAAGCCGTTTGAAAAGAGGTTCAAACATTCGCGATGAAGACGGGAGCCCGTGCAGTAGCAGAATTGTCGGCGCGCTCTTGGGACCAGCCTCGCGATAGAAGATCGACAAACCGTCTATCTGCTCCGTTCGATAAAAAGTTGGGTGTTCCACGACATGCTCCTTTCGTCGAGGTTGCGTGAGTAGTTGAGCTGAGATCAACATCATGGAAATCATCAACGTGATCCCTCGCAGCGACCTGACTATCGCGATTCTTTCCATGATTGATACGCTCATTTCCAATCTCTTTTGAACCGATTACTTTTTCTGACGGCGTTTAGCGCTCCATTCAGTCAGCGGGTCGGCGATTTCAGAAACTTCCTCAACCAATGAATTCAGGAAAACCGAAACTTCAGTACAAGTTGAAAGATTGGCGCTTTGCCCGGCCCACAAAGGCATCAGATCGGCTCGGCCAGCCGCCTCGGCCGCAATTGAAAGATTTCTGACAAGCATCCGCTGCAGCGGGTAGGGCAAAATCTCGGCTCGCTCTTGCTCTAACTCGCTCATCAAGCGATTCTGAATTCCCCGCGCTAGCCTTCCCGTGAAGGCCTTTGTCAGCCCGGTGAATTCAGCCTTGCGCTGCATCAAGGTCTCGCGATGAATCCTGCTCGCGCCCGATTCTTCACACGTAAGAAATGCTGTCCCCATCTGCACCGCCTCGGCGCCGAGCGCGAAAGCGGAGATCACGCAGCGGGCATCGGCGATGCCGCCTGCAGCTATCACAGGCACGTCAACCACGTCGACAATCCGGGGAACGAGCGAAAAGGTGCCTGTCACTGAATCCTCTGCGGCTCGAAGGAAAGAACCACGATGTCCACCCGCTTCGAAGCCGGAAGCGACGATCGCATCAACGCCAGCCTCCTGAACCGCGACCGCCTCATCCGGCGTGGTCGCGGTTCCAATCGTCACGATGCCTTTCGCTCGACACTCGTCAAGGATTTCTTTTGGCGGAATTCCGAATATGAAGCTGAAGACGGGTACTTTTTCCTCCAACAGAATGCGAGCCTGATCTTCGAATCGGCTGGGCGAGTATGGTCTGTACTGCGGACGCGGCGCCTGCAATTCTGCGAAGTAGCTTGCCAGCGGCGCAAGGCTTCGGTTGAAAGCGGCTTCGTCTGAACTGTGGGCGCCATCATCTTCCATCGACACCCATAGGTTCAATGCGAAGGGCTTCGATGTCAGTGAACGAATCTGAGATATAACGTTCTTAATTTCTTCCGGTGACAGACTAAGCGCGCCGAAAGATCCCAAGCCGCCAAGGTTGGATACTGCCGCTGTCAATCTCTGCGACGACAATCCACCGAGCGGCCCTTGAATGATCGGATAGTCGATGCCGAGTTTTTCAGTCAGTCGATTTCGATTCCAAGTCATCCTTACACCTCATCTTCGGTCAGTGTCCGGCCATTGTGACATCATTAAAATGCAACTGCGCCAGCTGTCGCGACGGCATGGCCCTGATCGCCGCTACAATTGTTTCTACACGTTGTGCGGCGACCCGAGGTAAGGGAACTCGTTCAGCAGATCACCGTGTGGCCCAACCTTATCTGTCACGTTTCGGTTCGCGTATATAGAGAAGAAAAGATCGACAACGTCATCGGTCAGCGTCCGGCCATTGTTCGGAAAGCGCGCCGGCTCGCGCGGATGATAGGAGAGAATATCTGGCAACAACTTTCTTGCGACGGCCTTTGCTTCCTCCGGAGTATAGCCGCCTGTGTGTTCCAACTCGTGCGCGAACACGCCGATGAAGCGATCATCATTCGCTGGCTCCCCGCCGAGGTAAGCCTCCCTCTTCTCTCCGACGAGGAAAACCGCCTGCAATGGTCTGGCACCCCTGTCTGCCTGGACCCAGCCTTCCCCAGTTTTGTCCACTGTGCGAGCCCAGATCCCCACTTCATTGGTTCGCAGTTCCGAGTTGGGGAGTTCAAGCACGATGCTGCAAACATTTTTGTTTTTGAAGAAGTCGTCGCCCGTGAACTGCATTTGATTGAAATTGCCCATCGCGTCGAAGAAGAAAGGA
>QHXG01000113.1 GCA_003222845.1 Acidobacteriota bacterium
ATTTTGAGGAAGAAGACGCGCTCGTTCCGACGGAGGCCAGGCTCGAAATGGCCGCTCAGGGCTGCGGATGATAGCGCGGGGAAAATCTCTTCAAGGCTGGCTCCTTAATCTATTGTACTCACCCGAACTCTTGAAAGCGTCGTCAAGTTTGCGTACGTCGTAATTGCTCTCGAGCTGATGCACCCAAAAGTTGAAACCATCTAGATTGCGATCCGGCGGATCGTCGGGATTTCGCTGTAGATATCCGAAGTAGTACAGCAGGACAGTCAGTCGAGACTTCTCGGCTGCGGCGAAACGCGGATCACGGACGAGCTTATACAGGATCGTGACGCGGGTTTCCTGACCGTTCGATAGTGTGCCAATCAAATCTTCGCGTTCCGCAGCTTGTAAGCGAAGCCCGGCATTCTTCGCGAGGCGGTCAACGTATTGCGCGGTGTCCAGGTTCCTGTAGAGGTTCACGAAATCTCGGCGCTTGGTCCAAGCCTCGGCAAATCTACGGAAATTGCCTTCAAGTAGACGCTCCTCCGATTCAAATCCCGGAATTACACCCGCTCCGATCGTCTTCACATCATTTATGAACTCGGCGAATCGCGGCAGCCGGCCAAAGCTAATCAGGTACCCTCGGCAGATTGTTTGGCTCCATTCTTCAAACGCGAGGATGTTAGTCGCGTCTTGGGCGATCAGGTCAGGCCATTCGCGGGTATTGAGGTCCGGCGGTAGCGCGGCCTCGCTGGTTGCTTCAGGTTCAGTTGCCGTGACGGCATACAGATCGTTGCGCCCATCGAAGCGATTGATAAATCGCAGGCGGCCCGCAGCCAGTGATCGCGCGAGGAAGGCGGTAAAGTCTGCTCGTCGTTCAGGCTCGGTCAATTGATTTTCCACGACAAGATAGGAAGCTGGTATCTTTTCCAGCAAGTCCATGAACTCAGTGGGAATGGGACCGCTGTTGGTCAGCCTGTCGATCTGATCGAAGGCGGGCGGATTAAAACTGGAAGTGGCGGTAATCAACGGCTTCAAATGATCCGCAGCGCGCAACGTGTATTGATGATTCAGATCAAGAGTCATTGGCAGATAAGCGATGCCGCCGCGCATGTTTGTCTGTTTCAATCGCCGCGTTACCGCATCCGGATAGACCTCGCCACGAATGAAGAAAAGCGGAACGGTGTTGAGTTCGAGAAGAAGTAATCCACAAACGATCGAGAACACCAGAAAGCCTTTGATGCGAGGCAGGTGACGCGTCACAAGTTCGGCGATGCGCCTGGTTCCCAGACCGGCAAGCAACGCCAGACCTAAGTACGCGAACAAGGCGCCACGCATCGGCGCCCGCATACTTTTGAATCCAGGCACTAAGTCGTAGAGGATTCGATAGAAGAAGAAGTTCCAACCGATCGAATAAGAGAAACCGATCACGGTCAGAGTGATTCCTACCCAGAACGCGTCCGTGCGACGATCAGACCGAATAGTTTCGATTAAGTTCGCACCCTCGCCTCGTCGCAGGAAGTTTGGATAGGCAAGGCATAAACGCGCTAATACTCCAATTGATAGCAGTGCGACCGCGCGATCGGCGTTGAGGTAGCGAAAAAAGATTTCGCCGAACGTGTTGCCTTCAGCGAAATGGAGGGAAACCACCGAGAGCACGAAAGCGACGACGATGAAAACATCAAGCCCCCAAATTAGTTGCCTGCGCCGGACGCTGCGGTCATTCACGTATCCCCGCATTCTGGCCGGCGCGACGAAGAAGGAGCCGGCCAATGACAGCACTAACGCAAGCAGTCCCGGAAACATCTGAAACTTCCCGGCATCGGGAATGTCTCTACCCAGGCCGTGCCAGAGCCGGTTGTGCTCGTCGCTCACGAGCCAGTGTATTGGGAAGGCCGAATGTGCGCGGACCTCGTCGACGCGACGCTTGAACCCATAAACCTTTGCCGCGATGAAGTACGGTATCATGAACGGAAGCAGCGACAGCGAACCGGCGGCCAATGCAATCGCTCCCCTTTGCCAGAACTTGCGATCTCGCCAGAGTCTTTTTCGCGTCAGGAGGATCGCGGCGGCGATAGCCAGCGGCACGGTCGATAACAGAAACCAGGTTATGGTTGTCAATCCGGTCATGAAGAATGCGAATCCAAGCCAGGCCGCGCGCTTGCGGCTTCGTTCCTGCACAAACAGCACCAACGCTTCGAATAACAACGGGACCCACACTGAGAACAGATACATCAATTGGCCCAGCATGTTGAATCGGTACGGCATGAACGCGAAGTAGATACCGGCGATCCATCCGATCGCATACGAACCGGTCAGAGTGCGCGCTAACCGAAACGCCGCGTAGCCCGAAAGCGCAATGCCGAAAAAAACCGCGACTGTGTGAATCGTTAGGGGCCTGAATCCCAGCGCGAACAATGGGAAGAAGGGGAGCGCGATACCGTAGCAGTGCTCGCTAAACGCGAGTACATACCGGTACGGATAGAAAATATTTGGATGGAAGAGGTTTAGCGGATTAGTGAAGGTCGCATGGTAATCCCACCACATCAAATACGAAGTCAAATATGGATCGTTGCGACCGGAAACCGCGTCACGCAGCCGCGTCACATAAGGCCAGGTGATCGCGGAAGTCAACACACAGAACGCCAGCCCGATCAAACATTCGCGTACCAGAGGAACGCGAACAATTAGTCGCATCAAATGCCGGTTCGGATGTGCTTCGTTTTCCAAGAGCGGTGAACTGAGGTTGTTAAGTTGGCATCCTCAATGTTACACATTTGAGTCGCGAATTGTGTTGGCTCGAACTACTAATGTCAAGAGTTAGAATCGGCGTTGGGCTGTGGACCGAGCATCATGATTCCGTCTCATTCACACCCTGCTTTAGCTGGGTGGCTGCGAACGACCATTGTTTATTAATTAACCGTTTTAACGGTTTCGACGGCCCAACGAAACCGTTAAAACGGTTAAGTGTGTAGGTTCTTTTCGCTCGCCCACCCAGCTAAAGCAGGGTGTGAATAAGAACTGCCATGAATTCTCGGCGCCCGGAAGAAAGAGGAGAAGTGACTACGGTGCGGCTCGATCGATTCCAGGATCATTTGGAGTTTGGCAATACCCTTTTCGCTCTGTACATCCTCGCCTTTACTCGTCAATACACCTGGCCGATCAAAAACCAGATGCCAGCGTGGACGTTGGCAGTCCTGCTGGCCGCTGTCATCTGGTATTGCTACGTTATGCTGGCGGCGCGTCCGAGCAAAAGACTGCCGCGCGTTTTCTGGCTTTTGGTTGCATTGCCGCTGCTCTTTGTCTTTTTGTTACGCGTAGTCGAACCCGATACGTCTTTCGACGTTCTCAACTATCATATCTTTCAAGCTGAGCGATCTTTGCGCGGTTCGCTCTACGCGCCCGGTGATTTCTTCCCCGTCGTGCCTTTCAATCCGGCGCCGGACACTCTGACGGGAATTTATCGTCACCTTCTCGGCTATCGGCTCGGTACGGCGGTAAATTATTTGGCGCTTGTTTGGACGGGAAGCGTCCTCTACCGTTTACTACGCGTTTACTTTGGTTCTGGGCTGCTGAGATGCGCGGCGGTTCTTTTCATTCTCTTAACTGAACAGATTCTCTTTCAGATCAATAACTACATGATCGATCTACTGGCCCTGCCGCTGCTGCTGGAAGCAACGAGGCTGGCAATCGAGACCGGAGGCGCCGTGTCAGAAGCCCGACCGTCAGGGAGGGCAACCTTGGCAACCACAATCGATACGCGAAGTCCGAGCGCAAGGATCTTATGCATCGCGCTGTTGCTTGGCATCAGCGCGGCATTCAAACTTTCACACCTCGCGTTTGGGATTCCAATCATCATAGTCTTTCTTTTCAACTCATTCGCCCGCTTAACGTCGAGCGAGAGAACAGTGCAGGCTTTTCGCTTATTGAAGATTCTGCCGGTCGCCTCGCTTGTATTTCTGGCGCCGTTAGCGCCTTTCGCGATCAGCAGTTACAAACTGACGGGAAGCCCGGTCTTTCCTTTCTACAACGGAATTTTTCATTCGCCCTATTGGCCCGAGGGCAAGCTCATCGATCCGCGTTGGGGCCCGCACGGCCTCCGCGAAACCCTGCTCTGGCCCATCATGGTCTTCTTCAAGCCGGAGAGAATTAGCGAACTCCCTGTGTACAGTGGAAGAATCTCGATTGGTTTCGTGCTCGCCGCTGTTTGCTTCGTCTTCGTGCGTGGTAACCTGTCGGTCCGCCAACTGAGCTTCATCACGCTGCTGGGAGGACTTCTGTGGAGCGCCGGCAGTGGCTACAGTCGCTATGCGATCTATCTGGAACTTACGAGCGGAGTCATTCTGGTTTGGTTTACCACTTATGTCTGGAAGCAGTGCGCGCGGCTTCCAGTTGGCCCAAAATTGCTGATCCAGATCCCGCTGTGGTCAGCGCTGGCGGCGCAAACAGCTTTGGCGCTGGACTATGCCAATCGATATGAGTGGAGCATGAGAGGGACGATCTTTGCGCACCGGGCCAATCTCTTACTCGATGAGTCGAAGGAATGTTTTCGAGATCGTTCCCTGATCGCTTACTTGTCGCCTGAGCATCGCGCATTGCTCGACGACGTCGATGTTTGGATCGAAACCACGATCAAGACTTCGGCCCTCGAGGCTATGCTCAAGCCCTACACGCCAGTCCTGGGAATTCGCAGCCCGCAGTTCTTTGCCACCGAACAGTCTCGCGGTAAATTCGATGAAGCTCTGCGGGCGAACCGGGGCAAACGATTATTTACCTTAACCAATGACGGCGCAGACCTTCAGGACGTGCAGCGGTCGCTTGCCGCTCGCGGACTGGTCGTCGGAAGGGCGCGGAATATTTCGATTCCTTACTTCTCACAATCCAAAAAGCTCGATATGCTCTTGGTCGAAGTATTGCCGGGTTCACAGACGGCCGCTAAAGGACTACCGCTGCCTGACCGCGCTTTTAAGGCTCAGTTGTCCGTGTCCGATCTGCCGGCGTCCATTCGCGCGGGACAAAAACATCTCGTTCGCGTTGCGCTTAAGAACGAAAGCGCTGTGACCTGGCCCGGACACCAACCCGCGTGGCTGTATCAGATTACGGTGGGCGATCGCTGGTTGAATGAAAAAGGGGCGACGATTAACGAACTTGATGGCCGAGTAGCACTAGACGACGATCTCACTCCGGGAGGGGTCGTCGTCCTATCGCTGCAGATCACCGCGCCACAGGCTGCAGGTAACTACATTTTGCAATTCGACGCGATACAGGAGGGCGTGGCGTGGTTTAGCGAAAAGGGCTCAGCCGCTTTGAACTTCAGAATCAAGGTTGATTAGGCGCGGGACAATTCGGGCGAATTTACTCTCTTAGAAAGGGAAGCAATCAAGATGAGAATCAAAAACCTGATCTTAATCGTCGCACTCGTGCTGGGCGCATTCAGTCTTGCCTGCTCAGGTGGAAGCACGAGCCGAGTTGCTAATACGGAACCACCAAAACCCAAGACTGAAGGTCGTCCATCAGCCTTGCCGAACGAAGGGTTCAAGGCGCAGATTACCTTGGTCGATCCGCCGGCCAAGCTGCGCGCGGGACAAAACGAAACCATCAAACTTCACGTGAAGAATGCCAGCAGCGTGACCTGGTGGATGCGCGGGGCTGAATTCAACCCCGCCAGCGATAACAAGTTCTACATTGGCGCCGGCAATCACTGGCTCGACAAGGATGGCAAGCGCGTTAGCGGCATCGAGGGACACAACGCGATTCCCAAAGACCTCAAACCCGGTGAAGAAACCGACATGACTCTCCAGATCACCGCCCCGAAAGAGCCCGGCGAATATACTCTGGAGGTCGATATGGTTCAGGAACAAGTTTCTTGGTTCAAGGAAAAGGGATCGCCGACCGCAACCTCTAAAGTGACCGTTGTGAAATGAAACTCGCTTACTTCAGTCCTCTACGTCCGCAGCGTTCCGGCATTTCGGATTACAGTGAAGAGCTGTTGCCCTATCTCGGCGCCGAGGCCGAGATGACTCTGTTCGTCGACGGCTTCCAGCCAACAGACCGTAGTCTGACTTCACGTTTCGAGATTGTTGATTATCAATCGCAGCCTTCGAGTTTGAAGCAACTCGATCCCTTTGACGCGGTCGTCTATCAGATGGGCAACGACCATCGCTATCACGCGGGGATTCTGGAAGCGACGCGGCTGCGATCGGGCATTGTCGTGTTTCATGATTTTGCGCTTCAGGATTTTTTTCTGGGGTTGGCACGAGAGCGACGAGACTTGAATCTATATCTTAACGAAGTCGAGTTCTGCCATGGCAAAACGACGCGTAACAAAGCGGCTGAAGCTTTAGCGAGAGGCGCAGATCCTGCAATCCTGGCACAGCCAGTCGAATTCCCGCTAAATCGTCGCATCGCCAATTCGGCGGAGGGCATCATCGTTCATTCAGAGTGGAGTCGCGCGCGTTTTGCCGCAATTGCTCCCGGCGTTCAGGTTGCGCACATTCCGATGCCTTTGAAGTTCTCAGACGCTCCGCGTCCTTCACTGCAGAACGATGAAGTAAGAATCGCCAGCTTCGGCCTAATCACGCCGGGAAAGGGAATTGAGCATGCACTACGCGCTCTTTCCGCACTCAAGTCAAGATACCGCTTTCGTTATTCTCTGATCGGTGAACCCAACTCGTTTTATGACGTGCGCGAACTGATCCGGCGCTATGGCATGGAGGATCGAGTGGAAATTACCGGCCATGTCACGCTCGAAGAGTTCAAGCGCCGCATCGACGAGACCGATATCGCCCTAAACCTTCGCGAACGGACGGTGGGAGAAACCAGCGCGAGCCTGTGTCGATTGATGGCCGGTGGCGTTTGCAGCATCGTGGCCGACGTTGGTTGGTATGCCGAGCTTCCGAGTGATTGCGTCGTTAAACTGCCGCTCGATTCTTATTCGGATAAACTCTTGCTCGCCTATCTCGAACGTTTGATCGAAGACGAACCGTTGCGGATTCGAATTGGCGAGAACGCTCGGCGCCACGCGCGCGCTGAACATGCGGCGGAACACGACGCGGCAAAGTATCTCGCTTTCATTCGCGAAGTCATCAACTCCCGGCCGCGACGCAAGTTAATCGAGGGAACTTCCTTTGAACTCTCTCAACTCGGAGTGAAATCTTCCGACGAAATCTTTCTGCGCAGCGTGTCAGAGGTAATTGCGGACATAATTCCTGAGCAGGTGAGCGATCTTAACTCGCGCGCGTTTGGTGAGCGTTCCCGCATTGATTCAATCGCGGTCTCGCCTAATGGCAAACAGGAATCGCAGCCCGCACTACTTCCAAACGGTCGCCTGCCCAAAGTGGAAGGAATTGATTACAAGCGCGCAGCTATTGAATACGTCGACAAGCTTGATGCCGAGCGCCGTCACTATCTGCTAACCAAGCCTTTCTACAATCTCGCGAATAAGCCGCCGAAGCACACGGGCGAAGGCATGGATGCTGAGACGTTCCGCCACTTCTGCGACTTTGCCAACATGGCGGTCGTGCTGGCCTTGCCCGCGGGCTGCTCGATTCTGGATGTTGGTTGCGGGTCAGGTTGGTTGAGCGAATATTTCGCGCGGCTTGGATACGAAGTGAAAGGCATCGACATCAGTCCCACGCTAATCGAAATGTCGCGCCGGCGGGTGGCGAATGTTCCTGACGACGTTGATCATGAGACCACGCTACGCTGCACCTTCGCGATTCATGACATAGAAACTGGGCCGCTCGACGAAAAGTTCGACGCGGTTATCTGTTATGACTCGCTTCATCACTTTGAAGACGAACGCGCCGTGATGCGCAACATCGCGTCGATGCTCGATGTCGGCGGCGTACTTTTTATTCTCGAAGGCGAGCGTCCATCCGCAGGTTCGAGCACCGAAGCTGAGCTGCGGGCGGTGATGGAGCAGTATCGCACACTCGAATCGCCATTCGACTATTCATATCTGCGAGAGCTTCTGAACGAAAACGGCTTTGCGATCATCGGCGACTACGTGAGTGTCAATGGCTTGTTTGAGCGAGAATTGATCGAAGATGATCGGCTGCCTTTGCGAAACGTTCCCACAAACTATCATTACCTCGGCTGCAAGAAAGTCGCTGCAGGCGCGCCGGCTTCCAGTATTCCCGATAGCCGCAAACCCGGGCGGCTTAGCGCGCGTATCGCTTTACGCAGCAAGCCGAATTTAAGAATTTCATCCGGCGAAGCGCTTGAACTTGATTTGGAGATCGAGAACACTGGCGACACGCTCTGGCTCGCCGGTAGTGAGGCGCGCGCCGGGGTCGTGATGCCCGCAGTACGAATTATCGACGAAGAGGGCACAGTCGTCCGCGAAGTCCACGGCGAACCTCCACTGCCACACGCAGTCGCTCCAGGCGAAGTGATCCGACTGAAGACAGGATGCGCCGTCCCTCAGCGCTCTGGCGTGTATGCGCTGAAAGTCGATCTCGTTGACCAACAGGTTTGCTGGTTCGAAGACTCGGGCTCCGTGCCACTGGCCATGAGACTGAAAGTCCGTTGATCGTTGAATCATCTCAACGATAGTTCCTCTGCTATCCCCAAAGCGGTTAGGAAGCTCTTAAGTTTCCAATTAAAGTTGGTCAGCGAAACTCAGACGATCAGGCAAATTTGCTATTGACAGGAATGAGAAGGAGGCGTAGCCTACGCTTCGTTCCGCATAGGGCGGTCGGGGTCATTTCCACTCAAGAAGAGCAGCAGCGGTGCTGCTTTTAAGTTCTCCAGTTCTGCACACGTGTTCAAGTGTTGAGAATACCAACCCAGAATTATAGATTGAAGGCTTAATCTGTCGCACAAACGATTGGACGACATATGCGACACGTATCAATTAAAGATATTGCTCGAGCCGCGAAAGTGTCACATCCCACCGTCTCCAGAGCGCTTCGCCATAGCCCGCTGGTCAGGAGTGAGACGGCCAAAGAGATCCGAAAAATTGCGGAGACGATGGGATATCGTCCGAGTGCCATCGGCCGCAGCTTGGCGACCAGAAAAACGAACATGATCGGCGTCGTGGTTACGACGATTGCCGATCCATTTATCGCTGACGTGGTCAGAGGTATTGAGGACACGGCCAATGAGTTCGGCTATTCCGTCTTCCTGGCGAACTCAAACGCCAACCCGGACCGCGAGATCCAGGTGGTCCATTCTTTTCATGAGCGTCGCGTCGACGGCATTTTGGTAGCGGCATCGCGGGTCGGCGCGCTCTATGTGCCTTTGCTGAGTCGTCTGAGAGTGCCGATCGTCTTGATTAACAACCAGCATCCTGATGAGCCTGATGAATTCGTGCGCTCGGTAATGATCGATAATATCAAAGCGAGCAGTGCGGTCATGAGTCATTTGATCGGTCTCGGACACCGGCGCATTGCTTATATTGGAGACAAATCGGGCTTCCAGTCCGATACCGAACGATTTGCCGGTTATCGGAGAAGTCTTGAGCTGGCGAGTTATGCATTCTCGCCCGAATTAGTCGTACATGGTGACGGCAAGGCTGAGGGAGGACTGCAAGCTATGGAAAAACTTCTGCAGATCGCCGATCCTCCGACAGCGGTCTTTTGTTATAACGACATGTCCGCTTTAGGCGCTCTGCGGACACTTTGCGCGCAAGGAATAAGAGTTCCGGCTGATATTTCACTGATCGGGTTTGATGATCTGGCAATCGCTTCATACACCTCGCCGCTGCTAACCACGGTCCGGCAACCAAAACAGCAGATGGGGAGGATAGCGATGCAGATGTTGCTCGATACCTTCTCGGGCGTAGAGTCGAAATCCAGCATTAAGGTGGAGGGTGAGCTCATCCTCCGTGAATCGACCGCCCCACCGTCTTGGTGTGACGGCAATGCGAATTGATGCTTGACCGGCAACACGATCCGAGGCTCGTCGTTTATTTTAGTCAAGTCTGCACGCGTGTGCAGAATCCATTCACGGAAAACAAGAAATGAGTAATCCAAAAGAAAGCCAAAGGAGGATGCTATGACTAGACGTTTCCCCAACTTTTGTTACTTAACGATCGCTTGTCTGGTTCTGGCGCTCAATGCCAGCGCCGGGCTGGCCCAGTCGAATCTTGGTTCTATCACCGGCATCGTCACCGATCCGCACAGCGCCGTGGTACCGGAAGCAACCGTCACCGCGACTAATTTGGCGACAGGTGTGCGCAGCACTGCAAAGTCGAACTCCACCGGAATCTACTTGCTGCCGAGTTTGCCCTTTGGCACGTACACCGTCTACGTCGAGCATCCCGGGTTCGTCAAGTACGTTCGGGAACAAATCACGCTGGACGCGGGACAGCGGCTAGGGCTCGACATCGCGCTGACAATAGGTTCGATGCAGGAGACGGTCACGGTCACTGCCGAGGCGCCGCCGATCCAGGACCGCACATCCACCATAGATACCACCATCGAGCCGAAAAGCATCGAAGCGTTGCCGCTCTCCGGCCGAAAGACGTTGAATGTTGTCGCCCTTAGCGGTGCCGCGGTGTTTATCGCCTATCCCAATACCCCCACAGGCAGCCCCTCCTTCACGCTTGCCGGCGGGAGAGGCCGCAGCCAGATGTCATACATCGATGGTGGCAGCTCGCAGAACAGCCGCATCGGCAATCCCCTGATCGATACCGACCTGCCGTCGGATGCAGTAGCAGAGGTCAAACTGCTGATCAACAGTGGGTCGGCCGAGTACGGCGCGTCGGCCGGCGGCGTGGTAATGACGACGACAAAATCCGGAACCAATCAGTTCCATGGGAGCTTGTACGAAAACTTCCGCCACGACGCGTTGGACGCTCCGGGTTTCTTCGCCCCCGTCAACAGTAGCGGCAAGAGAGTCGCCCCCGAGTTGCGCTACAACGTATATGGCGGCACCATCAGCGGCCCCATTAGAAAGAACAAGACGTTCTTCTTTTTCTCCTACGAAGGGCAACGCCTGCGCGCTGGTACCACCCTCACGCTCACGGTTCCCACGCTATTGCAGCGGCAAGGTGATTTCTCGCAGACGTTCAATTCTTCCGGAACGCTGATCAAGGTATACGATCCCTCGAGCACCACGATCGTCAGCGGCAGGGCCATACGCACGCAATTCGCTGGCAACGTTATTCCCCTGAGCAAGATCGATCCGGTGGCCCTAAAACTTCTCGACTACTTTCCCAAGCCCAACCAGGCGCCGATCAATGTAGCGGGCGCGAACAATTTTAGCGGAAACAGGGTTTCGATTATTCCCTCAGAACTGATCTTCGCCAAGGTCGACCATAACTTCAGCGACAAAGACCGTATCTCGGGGCGCTATATGCGGCTTGCCGGCACCGGCGCGATCTCCAGCCCGTTTCCGAATAACGGAGCGGCTGACCCAGGTCCAGGCTCGGACTTGGCCGAGCGCTGGGCCGTTCGCATCTTTGCCAATTGGACGCACACGCTAAACTCAAACCAGTTGAACGAGCTCCGCTTTGCCTACAACGATCGTCTGTTTCATCAGCTCAGCAACGGCTTGGGTGGCGGTTATCCGTCGAAGCTCGGGCTGACCGGAGTTCCCGATACAGCCTTCCCGGCGTTTGCGCCGAGCGGCTTCAGCACGATAGGCTCAACCTCGCAGCAGCGCGTTGAGAATCCCATTCGGACCTATCAGTTTATCGACAATTATTCATTGACCCGCGGGCGGCACCAGTTCAAGTTCGGGGCCGAGGTACGCCGCTCGTTCCACGGCGACGTGCAGCAGAGCACGGTCTCCGGAAACTTCGGCTTTTCCGCGAACGGTACGGCTACACAAAGCTCCACCAGTTCCTCGTTCTCTGGCGGCAGTGGATTCGCAAGCTTGCTGACGGGATTCGTGACCAGTTTCGCCGAAGTCTCGACCTTACACCTCGAGCGCCATATGTACTACTTTGCCGGATTTGCGCAGGACGATTGGACTGTCGGGCGCAAGCTGACGCTGAACCTTGGTCTCCGCTGGGAAGCGGACACTCCCATGATCGCCGACGATCTCCACATGAACAGCTTTGATCCGAACCAGACGAATCCGGTTTCCGGAACGCCGGGCGTGGTGAAGTTCGTGGGGCTAAACGGATGGCCCGTTCCGCCCTATGCCACGCACTGGGCGAACTTCGCGCCACGCGTGGGCTTTGCCTGGAAACCGTTCTCGTCCAATAAAACAGTGGTGCGCGGAGGATTTGGGTTGTTCTATGCGCACCCATTCGATGACAGCCCGGGCAACACCGTGTCGCTTGGATTCGGAACCTCCGCCAACCTTGCCACACCTGACAACGGCATCACGCCGGCCTTCTTTCTGAAGAATGGTGTTCCTGTGATAACGAATCCTACGCTTGATGATTCGTTCGGCGCAGTGACGTTAGCCTTGGCCGCGGCCGGCAAAACGACCAACTCGGTCACTTTTCTGGAACCACACCGTGCGGTGGGATATTCGGAACAATTCAATCTCGGGATTCAGCACGAACTGCGCGGCAATATCGTCGTGGAGGTCGCAGTGCTGGGGAACTTGGCACGCAAGCTCGCGAACGCAAACCTCTCGTTGAACCAGATCGCGCCGCAGGTCCTTAGTTCGCTGCAGGCACAGGGA
>QHXG01000114.1 GCA_003222845.1 Acidobacteriota bacterium
GACGCCAGCGCGTTCGGCGCCGCTGTGCCTTTGGGCGCGTGGGAACGCCGCTTAGAGACGCTCAAGCAGCTTGGCGTAAATGCAATTCGGACTGCTCACAATCCACCGGCTCCGGAGTTTTTGGATTTGTGCGATCGAATGGGCTTGCTCGTGATGGACGAATTGTTTGATTGCTGGACGGTGCCGAAAAATCCGTACGACTACCATTTGTATTTCAGAGAGTGGTCCAACATCGACGTGCGCGACACCGTGCGTCGCGATCGCAACCACGCCAGCATAATTATCTACAGCGCCGGCAATGAAATTCACGACACGCCGAAGGCTGACCTGGCAAAACAGACTCTTACTTCGCTGGTTGCTACGTTTCACGAAAGCGATCCGACGCGCCCGGTCACGCAGGCGCTCTTTCGGCCTAATGTCAGCCATGATTACGACAATGGACTGGCGGACATTCTCGACGTAGTCGGCCAGAATTATCGTGAGAATGAGATTCTGGCCGCGCATCAGCAAAAGCCTTCGCGTAAGATTCTCGGCACCGAGAATGGCCACGATCGAACGGTTTGGTTGCCCCTGCGTGACAATCCGCCGTATGCGGGCCAATTTCTCTGGAGCGGGATCGATTACCTGGGTGAGTCGCGCCAGTGGCCCACGGTGGCTTACAACTCTGGTTTACTCGATCGCACGGGAGCGCCGCGTCCGCTCGCGTTTCAGCGCCAGAGTTGGTGGAGCGATAAGCCGATGGTTTATATTGCGCGTCGCGTCGCGCCGACGGCGCTTTTGGTGACCGATCCTGGTTATGGCACGGCCGCACAGGAACGACACCCAACAGTGCTGTTCTCCGACTGGACGCCGCGAAACCCTGGTCCGCACGACGAAAATGTTGAAGTCTATAGCAACTGTGAGCAGGTGGAACTGTTCCTGAACGGCAAGTCGCTCGGCGTAAAGCCGCGCCCAACTGACGACTCGCCGCGCGTTTGGAGTGTGCCCTTCGCTCCGGGAACGCTCAAGGCCATCGGCATGAATGTCGGTAAGCAAGCCGCCACTTATGAATTGAGGACTGCGGGAAGGCCCACGCAGATTTTGCTCTCCGCCGATCGTGCGAGCATAGCTCCGATTTGGGATGACGTTTCGTATGTCACTGCTACCGTCGCCGATGACAACGGCGTCATTGTTCCTAACGCGAACGACTTGATTAGCTTTAAGATCGGCGGGCCAGGAGTGATTGCTGCCGTTGACAGCGCCGATAATAATAGCCACGAGCCTTTTCAAGCGACCGCACGGCGCGCTTATCGAGGAGGTTGTTTCGTGATAATTAAGGCAATCGCGGCCGGCAAAATGACGCTCGAGGCGTCCGGGTCCGGCTTGAAGAGTGGTTCAGTGATTATTGACGCCAGCGTGGCGAAGAGGCCGAGGTGAGTGTTTACCATGATGCAGTTTTTCTCTAGCCCAGGCGTTTACGCCTGGGTTAACGGGAAAACCGTAATTTAGATTTAGCCTCCTTCAGGAGGCTTATCCAATATCCTTCAGGAGATCGAGTCGATGTCTCACGTATTCCACCAACTCTACTTTCACTTCGCCTGGGCAACGCACTCGCGCGAACCGCTAATTGATCGAGACTGGAGACCACAACTTCTTGAAATCATCAACGAAGAAGTCAAAACGCGCGGTGGCTGGCCCATTCGCCACAACGCGATGCCGGACCATGCGCACTTACTTTGCAGGTTGCCTCCGACAGTGCTGATCGCAGAGTTTATCGGACAAGTCAAAGGCGCCACTTCCTTTCGTGTAAACAAAGAGATCCGTCCGAAGTTCAAGCTTCAATGGCAGGAGGGTTACGGCGTCCTCACTCTGCGCAAGGACGAGCTCGCCAAGGTCTCGCGCTATATTGATCGACAGGAAGAACATCATCGTCGCGGGACCTTGTCTGATTTGTTGGAGAAATTTGAATGCCAGGAAGATGATTGGCCTGAAGGCGATGTGGTAAAAGCCTCCTGAAGGAGGCTGGGGAATCATTGGAATCTCGCTACCCAGGCGTGAACGCCTGGGCTAGAGAAAAAGGGGCCTGGGACTAGAGAAAAAGGCCTGGGCTATAAAAAAGGGAGATTGAATCATGCAGGGACAGCGAAGAACGTTCTCACATTTGTTTGCAATTGGCATCATCCTAATCGCGCACACTTGCGTCATGGCCCAGTCATCGTACTTCCGCAACTGGCCCGCAGGAACTGCACCCAAGGAGATCGGCAAACGCGTGGCCGAGAATTTTGTTGCTCGCAAGCTTGAAGTCGAGCAAGGCAAAAGACAGTACGTTATCTATCCGGAAGTTTGTGCCTGGTATGGCGCTTTGACGGTTGCAGAATTAACGAATGATCGGGACCTCAAGACGAGACTCATCCAAAAATTCGACCCACTCTTGACGGATAGAGCCAGACAGATCTCACCCGAGCCTCATGTGGATTACCGCGTCTTTGGGGTCGTGCCGCTCGAGATTTATATGCAGACAAAACAGCAGAAGTATCTCGATTTGGGCAAAGGCCTGGCCGACAAACAGTGGGAAAAGACCACGCCTGACGGCATTACGAGCGAAGCGCGTTACTGGATTGACGACATGTACATGATTACGGCGGTGCAGGTGCAGGGCTATCGCGCGACTCATGATGTCAGGTATCTCGATCGCGCTGCCGCAACGATGGCCGCTTATCTGGACAAGCTGCAACAACCCAATGGCCTATTCTTCCATGCGGCCGACTCGCCATTTTACTGGGGCCGCGGCAACGGATGGGTAGCGGCAGGGATGACTGAGTTGCTGCGCACGCTGCCGAAAAGTAATCCGCGGCGCGCGCGCATCCTTGATGGTTATATGAAGATGATGGCCTCGCTGCTCAAGTTCCAGGGCGAAGATGGCTTGTGGCGTCAGCTCATCGATCATCCCGAAAGCTGGGCCGAGACTTCAAGCACCGGCATGTTCACTTTCGCCATGGTCACCGGTGTCAAAAACGGCTGGCTGCCGGCGAAGACTTATGGTCCAGCCGCGCGGAAAGCATGGTTGGGGCTGGTCAAGCATATTGACAGTGAAGCCAATGTGCAGGACGTCTGTGTGGGCACAAACAAAGCAAACCTGGAAGTGGGACCTAATCTCGACACACAACTAAAGTACTATCTGGCCCGACAGCGCCACACGGGTGATTTGCACGGCCAGGCGCCCGTGCTTTGGTCTGCCACGGCGCTGCTGCGCTGATCATTCGCCCTTTCGACTACGAAACTAATGAGACGAGCAATTACGCGTCGTAACTTTCTCGGGCTCACGATCGGCGCCGCCGGCCTGACGAAAATTGGGCAGACCGCCGAGATCACCAGCCGCAGAAAATCAAATCCTGAATTCAGTCAGCAGGCAATCGATCGAAAGGCTCTCGTTGCGCGTCACAACCCCACGCTTTACAAATTCGATCCGCTCTCGCCGTTGTCGGTTGGCAACGGTGAATTTGCCTTTACGGCTGACGTGACCGGCTTGCAAACGTTTCCGCGCGAGTATGAAAACTCGATGCCGCTTTGCACGATGTCCCAATGGGGCTGGCATACGACTCCCTTGCCGGCAGGTCTCGATCCGCAACAGCTGTGGCTAACTCAATACGACACTCATGGACGGCAGGTCGGTTACCACACAAGTTCCGAAGGTCAGACCGAACTCTATAACTGGTTGCGAGAAAACCCGCATCGTTTGCATTTGGCGCGGATTGGATTGGCGCTGTTCCTAAGCGGCGGTCGAGAGGCGCAGGCTTCAGATCTCACTAACATTGAGCAGAAGCTTGATCTATGGACCGGAATTCTAAGCAGTCGCTTCAAGGTCGAAGATAAGCAAGTCACGGTGACGAGCGCTGTTCATCCCGATCTCGATATGCTGGCCGTGGCAATCGAATCGAAATTGATTAGCGCAGGCGAACTGGCGGTGCGATTCGAGTTTCCGTATGGCTCGCCGGAAATGCAGGCGGTCGATTGGACTCAACCCGATCGACATCGTTCAGACATTGTGGAGCAGGCGAGAGGGTCGGCACGAATTCATCGCGCGTTTGAAACGGACGAATATCAGGTGGCGATTGCGTGGACTGGTGAGGCTTCGTTCGACCAGAAAAAGGCGCATGAGTTCTTACTTACGCCAACAAAGGATTCCCAAAACCGGCTTGAATTCGTAGTTATGTGGAGTGCGCCGGCAGAGCGAAGCGGCGACGGCGCTTTGAATCGGCCTCCTGAAGAGGAGACGCCAAACAATCCAAAGCGCCGTCGCCGCTTCGCTCTGCCGGCGCACTCCAAACTACCAGACGTCACAACGACTTTTGCCGCCAGCGCGAAACACTGGGAAAGATTTTGGAGCGAAGGCGCGACGATCGATTTTTCCGAAAGTCGTGACCCTCGCGCTGCGGAACTTGAGCGGCGCGTGGTGCTTTCGCAATACCTCACCGCCATTCAGTGCTCAGGCTCGATTCCGCCCCAGGAAACCGGACTGACGGTCAACAGTTGGTACGGCAAATTCCATCTGGAGATGCATTGGTGGCACGCGGCGCACTTCGCCCTCTGGAGTCGCCTGCCGTTACTGGAGAGAAGTCTTGGTTGGTACGCTTCGATTCTTCCCGGCGCGCGCGAACTCGCCACGTCGCAGGGCTATCGGGGAGGGCGCTGGCCAAAGATGGTTGGGCCCGAAGGGCACGACAGTCCTTCGCCGATCGGTCCTTTGCTGATTTGGCAACAGCCGCATCCGATCTTTTACGCAGAGCTTTGCTACCTGACGCATCGCAATCGCGCGACGCTCGAACGTTATCGTGAAATTGTTTTCGAATCCGCCGAGTTCATGGCGTCATACGCTTACTTCGAAACAGAGCGCCAAAGGTACGTGCTCGGCCCGCCTTTGATCCCCGCACAGGAAAATCATCCGCCGCGAGAGACTTGGAATCCGACGTTAGAGTTGTCGTATTGGGCTTACGGTTTGCGCACGGCCCAGCACTGGCGCGAGCGTCTGGGAATGAAGCGAAAAGCCGGATGGGATCGAATAATCGCGAAGCTCTCGGCTCTGCCGGTGCGTGACGGAGTTTATCTCGCGCACGAGAACTGTCCGCAAACTTACAAAGAGCGAAACTACGATCACCCTTCAATGCTTGGCGCGTTTGGGATGTTGCGCGGTGACGGCGTCGATCGCGATAAGATGCGGCGCACTCTCAAAAAAGTCCTGAAAGGTTGGCAATGGGACAAGACGTGGGGCTGGGATTATCCTTTGACAGCGATGACGGCGGCGCGGCTCGGCGAAACGAAGTTGGCAGTTGACGCCTTGTTGATGGAGACCGAGAAGAATCGCTATCTTCCCAATGGGCATAACTGGCAGAGACCAAACTTGCCTTGTTATCTTCCGGGGAATGGCGGGCTGCTTTATGCTATCGCCATGATGGCCGGAGGTTGGCGAGGTTCGCCGTCTCGACATGCGCCCGGATTTCCCACGGATGGCTCCTGGCGTATCAGGGCCGAGAATTTAAATCAGACCGTCTTGCACGAACTATAAAGATTTACCAACACGAGTTAGCCAAAGGAGGCGATTGGACGACCTTCAGCCTACCACTGGTAAGACCAACACGCCGACGACCTCGTAGTGGTCAGAAAAGCGCTTGACAGAAACGAACGACTGGAAGAAAATACGCGCGCATATTGTAGGGCTCCTTACTGCAGGACAGTTATGCAGGTAATAGCACATCAAGTTCACTGGTAAGACCATATAGATTCAGAATCAGGGGACTAGCTTGAGATCCTGTGAACGTTTTCAAGCGAAATCTCTGCTTTCAAAAACTCTGGAGGTATGAAAATGAATTCTTCTGGCTGCCGTCTCGGCATATTGTTACTCGCGTCGATGTTGGCGATGGCGACTTCGATTACCGGTCAGGATTATCGCGGCAAGGTGCAAGGATCGATAACCGATGAGAACGGAGCAGCGGTGCCTGGTGCCCAAGTGGTGCTGCGCAACATTGAATCGGGCGTCGAGGTAACCCGCCAGACAAACGACGACGGACGTTACGTTTTCGATTTCGTCGATCCGGGCGAATATACCTTGGCTGTCGAGCACGCGGGTTTCAAGAAAGCGCTGCAGGAGCACGTGATCGTCCGCGTCCGCGGCGACATTTCAGTCGATCTAAAATTGGCGGTCGGCGCATTGCAGGAAACGGTCACGATCGAAGCATCGCCCGTTGCAGTCCAATTTGGTTCGAGCAGCACGTTGTTGACTGTCGAAAACAAAGTGATTGACCAGTTGCCCGTAAGAGGGCGTAACCCTTACAACGTCGCGACGCTAGATCCGACAGTTTCACCCGGGACGGGTTCAACCTCTAACGAGAATCGGCCCTATCACCACGCTTATGCGAGCGACATCGATGTCGGCGGACAGACCACTAGGGCGAACGACGTCCTGCTCGATGGCGTGCCGCTGGTTTCGAGTTACAAGAGTTCTTACACCCCCGCGATGGACGCCGTGCAAGAGGTGACTTTCCAGAAAAACGCCATCGACTCTGAGTATGGCTATAGTGCCGGCGGCGTGATTGTTCTGAACATGAAGTCCGGGACCAACACGTTCCACGGCACGGCCATAGGAAGCTGGCGCAACCCAAGATTCAACGCAGTCACCGATCCCACCATCGCACGGACGGTCGGCGCCGACGAGACTAATTTCCGCGGCACGAATATGAAGATCTACGGCGGGACGATTGGCGGCCCAATCATCAAGAACAAGCTCTTCACTTTCACCTCGTATGAACATTGGAATGATGCCCAACCCCTTTCATTTAAGCTAACGGTGCCCACGGCGTTGGAGCGGGCCGGCAACTTCAGTCAGTCGGTACGTGCTTGCGCTAACAACACCACCTGCGTCCGCGATATCTACGACCCGCTTACGTCCACCGGTACCAGCGGCACACGCACGAAGTTTAGCGGAAACATAATCCCGATTGGCAGGTTCGACCCCACCGCGTTGAAGTTGTTGGCTGAGATGCCGCTGCCGAATCTGCCGGGGAGCCAGGATAACTTGCAGGGATTCAAGATTAATAAGACGACCTACTGGAATTTCTCGGAGCGCGTTGACTGGAACTACTCAGAGAAATGGAAGACCTTCTTTCGCTACGGTCAGTTTAAGGCGAAACTGCTTGAGTCTAACCCCACCGGCAAAAAGCTCTTGCCGGTCAACGGTAGTAACCGCTACGGGATGAGCATCGCCGCCGATTCGGTTTATACGATCTCGACAAAGATGGTGCTCAACGTGCGCGCCAACTACCACCAATTGACGGACGAGTACGCCGCCGAGCCGGCCTTGATCGGCAAGAGCGGGATCGCAGATTTGTTCCCGACTAACTTCTGGACGTCGCTTTACACGCTTGACCAATACTTCTATCCAGCCTTTGACTTTGTTCAAGGAAGCACCACTACCCGGATTGGACGCCCAGGCCGTGAGTTCTGGCAGCATCCCCAGGGTTATGGCGCGTCAGCGCGCTTGAACTATTACGCCGGCGGACACTCACTTAAGTTTGGGGGCGAGTATCGCGTTGACCGGGGCAAGGGAGCGCGTTTCGAACCGATCACCTTCAACATCAAGCAAACGCTTACCGCCAACGCCAATTCCAGTCCCAACCTAAACGATACAACAAAAACCCCCGGGCCTTCGGGCAGTGAATGGGCGACCTTCATGCTGGGTTTCATCGACAACTCCTCAATAGCGGCGCGTGTCCCGATTCAGGAGGCGGTTACACTTGGGTACGCTGGGTATGCCATGGACGATTACAAGGTGAACCAGAGGTTGACGCTGAACCTCGGCTTGCGTTGGGAGTACGAGCCTGGCCCCGTCGATCGGGGCAATCGTATTTCGCAGCAACTTGATCTGAGCCAACCGATCCCAGAGATGCAAACCACGCCGCCCGCTATCCCCGCCGCAGTCACGACCTTGCTCGCCAGCAAGAATGAGAAGCAACTCTTCAATGGCGCGTGGATTTTCGCCACCGCCAGTAACCGGAGCGCGTGGAACCGCAAGGTGTTGAATCTGCTGCCCCGTTTGGGCGGGGCTTTTCGCATTGACGATAAATCCGTGGTTCGCTTCGGATGGGGACGTTACATGTCGCCATCCTCCAAGATTCGCGATCCGCTCGGCGACTTCGTCAATCAATACGCGGGGTTCTCTACCAGCACTCCGGGGGCAACGCTGGCCGTGGTGGCGGGTGGTACCACCGGCGTAGTGCCGCGGGCAACGTTATCCAATCCGTGGCCGGCTGCCATTACTCCGATCCAATTGCCGATCGGCCAGTCGCTGGGTCGCTACACCAATCTCGGTAACTCGATCGGCACAGCGGCTAACGCGACGAACGGCATCGATCAATATCAACTGTTGCCGGCAGTCAACGACCGGTTCAGCTTCTCTTTCCAACGCGAGGTCTGGCGGCATTTCATCCTCGACTTTGAATACTTCTACAACCACGAGACAAACCTGCCTTTCTCTGTCGACATCAACATGGTGGATCCGGCGTTCTCATACGAGACACCAAAATCTGTGTTCAATCTTTCGGTGGCTAACCCCTTCTTCAACTACTTGACGGCCGACAAGTTCCCAGGCACTCTGCGCACCCAGAGCAGCATAACGCAAGGGGCGTTGCTGCGGCCTTACCCGCAGTACGGAGTGATAAACCAGACGAACACTTCCGGCCGGGGCGAGCATCTGAATTCTTACGAGGTTCGAGCGCAACGCCCGTTTACCAAAGGCCTGAGCGTTCTGTTGGCCTACGCTTACCAGAGGGAGCAGACGCAGGAGTTCTTTGATGACCTGGCTACGTACGCCCGGAGATTCGAATGGCGCGACACCGACACGCCGCGCCATCGCTTGACCAGCGCCGTGTCGTGGGACATTCCCGTCGGCAGGGGCCGCTCATTGCTTAAGAACGCGCCGAGGGGTGTCGACATGGTCGTAGGCGGCTGGACCTTTACGACGACGACGCGCTTGTACTCAGGCAGGCCGCTCTTTTTCAACCAGAACCTGATCGTGGATGGCAACCCCAAACTCAGCAACCCAACGCAAACCTCGTACTTCGACACCACGAAGTTTCACGCGTTGCCAACCTCGACCGATGCGACGTTACCGCCAAATCTCCACAAACGCGACAACCCATGGACATTCCCCGGACTCTTTGGGCCGGGCGTTGAGCAGGTAGACATGACCATGAGCAAGTCGTTCAAGTTAACCGAGCGGTTCAAGCTGGACGCGCGCGTGGAGACCTACAACGTTTTCAACCACATCAATCTGGCGAATCCGACGGTCGATTTCACCAGTTCGAATTTCGGCAAGATCACAACGAAACTGGTTGCCTACAACGGCCGCGAAGTGCAGTACGGTTTGCGGTTTGTGTTTTAGTTGATCGTTCCTTCGCAATTTGCATTTCAAGAGGGGCGCGTTGCACCCCTCTTTGTTGGTATCATTTCGTGTGTTATTTCGTGGATCGAATTTGATTGAGGGAAAGACGATCCACGAAATTACGCGAAAAGTACCGAGATAGGTATGAAAACAGCTCGTGCCAAGTTCGGACTCGCGCTCTATCTGTCCGCCTTCTTTTTTCTTAGTTCGTTTGCGGCTCCGATTTATGCACAGCCGTCTGCATCAGCGGGTTTTGACGAGCCGGTCATCACCGGCATGGCTCCCGACCCGAGCGTCTGTCGCGTAGGCGACGATTACTACCTGGTTACTTCGACCTTCGAATATTTCCCCGGCGTTCCCGTCTATCACAGCAAGGATTTGATTCACTGGCGCCTGATTGGCCATGCGTTGACGCGACCGTCGCAGCTCCCTCTAGTGCGACTGACGCGCAACGGCGGCATCTGGGCGCCGACGATTCGTTATCACGACGGTGTGTTCTACATGGTCACGACGCTCAAGACCGAAGGCCACGGCAATTTTTTCGTTTTCACGAAAGACCCAACGGGCGAATGGTCCGATCCAATCGAACTTGATCAAGGCGGGATCGATCCATCGCTGTTTTTCGATGACGATGGAAAAGTTTATTTGACGACGGGCGGCGGCACTTGTGCGGCGCGAATTTGCCAATCAGAAGTCGACCTCAAGAGCGGCAAGCGGCTCTCAGAGATCAAGCCGCTCTGGAACGGCACCGGCGGCAGCAGCCCCGAAGGTCCTCATCTCTACAAAATCAAGGGCTATTACTACCTGATGATTGCGGAAGGTGGCACCGAATACGCACACAGCGAAACAATCGCGCGCAGCCGCAGTCCATGGGGACCATTCGAGCCTGACTCGCGCAATCCGATCCTGACGCATCGCAATTTCAAAGCCAGTCCGATCCAAGGCGCCGGTCATGCCGATCTAATTCAGGCTCACGATGGAAGTTGGTGGGCGGTCTTTCTCGCCTTTCGTCCCGCCTCGCGAATGGCTCATCACTTGGGCCGCGAAACATTTCTCGCGCCGGTTACGTGGTCGGAAGACGGTTGGCCGATCGTCAACGGCAACGGAACGATCACGCTTCGCATGGATGTGAAGACGTTGCCACAGCATCTGTGGCCCGAAACGTCAACGCCCGATGAGTTCTCGCAATCAGGGCTCAACGTGTCATGGAATTTCGTGCGCAACCTTGAGCCCTCGCGATGGTCTTTGACGGAGAGACCGGGCTGGCTGCGGCTTAAAGGATCGTCGGCCACTCTTGACGATGCGGAAGCCGCGCCGGTCTTTGTCGGGCGAAGGCAGCAATATTTTGACAGCGAGGTCGCCACTCAAATTGATTTTCAACCACGGCGAGAGGACGAAGAGGCGGGCCTCGCGCTGCGCATGAACGATCGCCATCATTACGAGTTTGGAATCCGGCTCGGCGCCAACGGTCGCGAAGTTTACCTGCGCTACGACATCGGCGGTATCCGAACGGTGGCCGCAAACAAATCGATCAGCGCGGGTCTGGTGCGTTTGCGAATTCGTTCCTACCCTGAAATCTATCGGTTCTCGTACGCTGTCGGTGATGAAATCTTTCAGGATTTTGGCGGCGTCGAGACTCGCTATCTCGCTTCGGAAGTTGCCGACGGATTCAACGGCGTGTTCATAGGTATGTTCGCCACGGGCCGTGGTCGCGATAGTTCCATACCCGCGGATTTCGATTATTTCGAATCGAAGCAGGTAAGCGGGCAACTACTTGAGGCCGCAATTGTTAAAGAGCAGGCGACGCTGCCGCCGGGCTACACGGTCTTTTCAGTCGAGACCGCAGAACGAGGGTTGATCAAAAATTATCCTTTCGTCACGCGTCTCTCGAACGACCTGCCGCCGGGGGTTATCGCGAAACCGGGAATCGTCTATCAGCGCTACGGCGCGCGGGAGATGCATCTCGATCTCTTCCAACCTAAAGGCCGGGGGCCTTTCCCTGCGGTCATTCTGGTGCACGGCGGCGCTTGGATTACCGGCAATCACGCGATGGAGAATCCCTTCGCGATGGAACTCGCCCGGCGCGGTTACGTTGCGGCCACTGTCGAATACCGCCTCTCAAATGAAGCGAAGTACCCAGCGGCGATTCACGATTTGAAATCTTCGATTCGGTGGCTGCGCGCGAACGCCGTGCGCTACAACATCGATCCGAATCGCGTCGCCGCGGTCGGCGCTTCTGCGGGCGGACATCTCGTCGCGCTGCTGGGAGCGACGAACGGCATGGCAAACTTCGAAGGCGACGGTGACAACGCGCGCGTCTCAAGCGTGGCTCAATCCGTAGTCGATATCGACGGCCCCGTCACGTTCATCGATCCCGGCAACGTCGAGAAAGAGATCAAGGGCCCCTACGATACGAACACGCGATTCATCGGCGGAACTTTCAAAGAAAAGCCAGACGCGTGGCGGGAAGCATCGCCGATCACGCACGTCAATCGCCAGAGCGCGCCGGTGCTTTTCATCAACAGCAGTTCGTATCGACCGTTTCAGCAACGCGAAGAGATGCGCAACAAGCTTAATGCGCTCGGCATCGTGTCGGAGATCGTCGTCATACCTGACACGCCGCATCCGTTCTGGCTGTTTCATCCTTGGTTCGATTCGACGGTGCAGTATGTTGATGAATTTCTCAGGCGCACGTTACAGAACCGCGAGCGGTAGCGACCGGCCTGGGTACGCAGTCGTCCCGACTGCTCAGGTATGTTGTAGATTAAGCAGGCGGGACGCCTGCGTACCCAGAAAAGGGAACGAAATGAAACGACTTGTTGAGCGACAGAGACGTTGTCTAACGGCGATTGCTTTTGCGATGCTCGTCACCTGCATCGTCCAGCCGCGATCCGCGCAAGAAGCAAACAAGACCTCGACGACTTGGCGCGTCGACAACTTCAAGCAGATTGACGGTCAGGCCACGATTGCGATCGGCGATCCAAGAATAATCCCGGCGCCGGGCGGAAAAGCGGTCCTCTTCGACGGAGTGAAGGATGGCCTGTTAATCGACGCGAATCCGGTCGCGGGTTTGCAGAGCTTTACAGTTGAAGCGATCTTCCGGCCTGATATGGGTGGCAGCAAAGAGCAGCGCTGGCTGCATATTCAGGGAGACACGCGCGACGATCGTGTGCTGCTTGAGATTCGCGTCGATGGTGAACAATGGTTTCTTGACACCTTCATCAAGTCGGGAGAGAACCAGCGCGCGCTTTACGCGGAAAACTTCAAACACGCGCTCGGCCAGTGGTATCACGTGGCGTTGGTTTTTGATGGAGCCACAATGAAACATTACGTCGATGGTAAGGAAGAATTGTCGGGGCCGCTCACGATCGCGCCGCTGGATAAAGGCAAGACGTCACTGGGCGTGAGGATGAATCGCGTCTATTGGTTCAAGGGAGCGATTAGCAGAGTGCGCTTCACACCGCGCGCGCTTTCTCCGAGAGAGTTCATGGAGAAGAAATGAGATTTCTCTGTGCACCTCTGTGTGATCTCCGTGTCTCTGTGGTGAGAGCTGCCAGACACTTTTCACCACAGAGTCACAGAGGTCGCACAGAGAACCACAGAGAAAAGCGAACATGAATACAAAATTAGATCGGCGCAGTTTCCTTAAAGACTCCATGGCTGTGGCCGGAGGACTAGCGGTAGTCGGCTTCAAAATTCCGGCTTTCGCGACGACGTTGGTCGCCGACTCGCCGATCGCCGCGACACGTTACGGCAAGGTTCGCGGCTATGTCGATAACGGCATCAATGTCTTCAAAGGAATTCGTTACGGCGCTGATACGTCAAGGCGTCGCTTTATGCCGCCGCTTCCGCCGGAGCCGTGGTCAGACGTGCGCGATGCTCTCGCTTACGGATCGGCTGCCCCGCAACCATCACGATCAAACGACAAACCAAACGAAGATTGTCTCTTCCTGAACTTGTGGACTCCAGCGCTTCGTGATGGAGGCAAGCGGCCCGTCATGTTCTACATTCACGGCGGCGCTTACAACAATGGATCGGGATCGAGCGCGCTCTACGACGGAGTGCGGTTGTGCAAACGCGGTGACGTTGTAGTCGTCACGGTCAATCATCGGCTGAACGCATTCGGTTATCTTTATCTGGCGCGCTTTGGTGGGCCGGAGTTCGCGGACTCTGGCAACGTGGGCCAACTCGATTTGATCCTGGCGCTGCAATGGGTGCGCGACAACATCGTTGAGTTTGGCGGCGATCCAAACCGGGTGATGGTGTTTGGTCAGTCGGGCGGCGGCGCAAAGATTGCCACGTTGATGGCGATGCCGGTCGCGAAAGACTTGTTTCATCGTGCTGCGACAATGAGCGGACAACAAGTCACAGCTTCAGGTCCACTGAATGCAACGCTGCGAACTCGCGCGGTGCTTGATGCGTTGAAGTTGCCGCCGGAGCGCGCCGCGGAACTGCGCACGATTCCGGCGGTGCGCTTGCTCGAAGCCATCAACGTGCGCGATCCCGTGTTGCCGTTTGGATCGGTTTCGTTTGCGCCGGTGCTCGACGAACGCTCGCTGACGCGACATCCATTTTATCCCGACGCGCCGCCACAGTCGGCGCACATTCCCATGATCATCGGCAACACTCATGACGAGACGCGCGCGTTTCTCGGCGGCGACGCGACGAACTTTTCGCTGACCTGGGAGCAGGTCGCGGAGAGGCTTGCCCCGAACCTGCGCGTCGATATTCAACCGGAAGTTGTGATTGCGGAATATCGAAAGCTCTATCCGCACTATTCTCCGAGCGATGTCTTTTTTGCCGCGACCACTGCGGGACGATCGTGGCGAGCCGCGGTAATCGAAGCTGAAGAGCGAGCGAAGTCTGGCTCTCCCGCACACGCTTATCAACTTGACTGGGCCACGCCGAGAGATGGCGGCAAGTTCGGCGCGCCGCACGCGTCCGACATTCAGTTGGTGTTCGACAACATCGACAAGCCCGGCGCGACGGCCCTCGGTCCGCAGGCGCAGCAGATGGCCGATCAAATGAGCGAGACTTTCATCGCCTTCGCGCGCAGGGGAAATCCGAACCACAAACTGATTCCGCGCTGGGAGATGTACACGCTGCCGCGGCGCCAGACGATGGTTTTCAATGTGCCGTCGCATCTCGAAAACGATCCGCGCGGCGCGGAGCGGCGGCTGTTTGCGAAAGTTCCGTACGTCCAACCAGGAACGTAAACTCTTTTCTCTAGCCCAGGCGTTCACGCCTGGGAAACGAAGGCAATAAGTTGCAGCCTCCTTCGAGGAGGCTTTGAGATCGGCTTTAGCCAAAACCGCATTCGTCTTAGTGGATTGCAATGGCCCATAAATGGGCTCAAGAATAATACGGGATACATCATCAACCCAGGCGTAAACACCTGGGCTAGAGAAAAGAACTTTCAGCAGCTTGGGGGCGTAGCCTCCAATCTAGACTCGTAGGAAGTAGCCGGTAAGGCAGAGCCTTACCGCAATGTGCTGCGGCAGCCGCCCATCACCCATGAAGACAGTCTTCTCTTTATTGCTTTTCGGTGTTTGCTGCTCATCAGTGGCCGCAACCGAGCCGGGACTGCTCTTCTATCTTTCCGGCGATCATGAATTCATGGCCGACTATGCCGCGGGAGGCGATCCAAAACCGAACTTTCTCCGTGACGTAAAGATCATTTCGGATGGCGCAAAAGGTCCCGGCTTTGAATGCGCCAACACACAGTTGATGTCGTACTGGGCGCCGGGGAATATCTATGCAGAACGCGGCACGCTGGCGTTTTCGTGGCGCTCGCGCTATCCGGTCGGACCGACCGCGTTTCCGATCTTTCGCGTTGGCTATTCCGATCATTCGAGCTGGGACATGGTTTGGCTGCGCATCGACTACAACGGCCGCGGCGGCTTTGATGCGTTCGTGACTGACATCAATCTGGCGCGCATTCGGGTGACGTACGTGATGCCGAAATTTCCGCCGCCGAATGAATGGGTGCACCTGGCTTTCACGTGGGATGAGACTGTCGGCGTTCGTTTCTACGTGAACGGAGTTCTGACGGCAAAGCAGGATAAACAAGCAGTGCTTTACGCGGGTCTCGATCAATTCGGCCCGCACTCGCGGACGATCGGGCCGATGCAGGTGCAGAGCGATTACAACTTTACGCGCGGCGGCGACATTGACGAGATTCGCATTTACGATCGGATGCTCTCTGATGACAACGTCGCGTCAATTGCCAAAGGCTTGTCACCGGCAAAAATTCCCGACGTGACGCGCAATCTGAATCAGCGCAGATGGCAGGACGAGTGGTGGCTGCGTTATGGCTGGAACCGCAAGGGTGACCTGCCGCCTTATCTTGACTCTTCGCAGACGTCTGTACGCAAAGTTGAAATTCACGATGTCTATGACTTAAAACGTTGGTGGTGGAAAGCGACGGACGGAATTCGCGAGACGACGTGGCCGGGCGTTTACAATCGCTCGCGTCTGCCTGGCCGCAACGATTATTTTCAACTGCCTGATTGGGATTGTTATTCGCTGTCGGGAAAGTCCGTTACGTTCACGATGCCCGACGAGTTGTGGAACCATCTGGAGATTTCCGGCGCGGCGTGGGGCAAGATGTATTTGGAGAAAAAGAGCGAGCATCTTCTATTCCAGCGCTCGAAGGATCAAGAGAAGACATTTCATCGTATGCCTACTCCCATTCGCGGCGAGAAGATTCGCTTTGAAAATGTCGAACAGGAAGAGCCGATCGGAGAGCTGTCTGCGTATTACGTCTCCGCCGGAAAGGAATCGCTGGGCAGCACGCGGTTGAGTTACACGCTGCGAAGGAAGGCTCAGTCGAATGACAGCAGCATCGCAGCGATCAAGAATTTTATCGATGGCCGTTACACTGCGGACGAGCACGCTATGATTGTGGCAGTCAGTGATGAGACTCGCGCCAGTTCGCTCGGCAAGGCAACCATGCTGGATGAACGCAGTTTGATAAATTCCAAATTTGAAATTCCAGATTCAAGACCCTCCTTAAATTCGCAATCCGCAATCCGAAATTCGCAATCGCCCCTGCCGCTGGTTCACATTCTGATTCCCGCGGACGGTTGGCAGAGCATCAACGACGGTCTTGACGGCATCGCGATCGATTTGCCGGCGCTTCAGGTGAAGCCAACACACGGCTCGTACTTTCCACTGAACATTCAGGTCAAAGATCCGTTGTGGCCGCAAAGGAATTTGCTCGACTTCAGTTTCTCAGTCAAACCAAGTGAAGCCAGAACTCTTTGGCTCGACACACGCGATCGCATCCTGCCTGCGGGCAAAGCACTTTACCTTACAATCGCCGGTGCTGGGGGTGATTTCGGGCCGGGGTCGCTCGAAGGCGCGCGAATACGTTTGATTTTCAAGCCGCGCTCAGAAGCTGCGAAGGAACACGAAGTCGATCGCTTCACGCAGGCAATTGACAGTTACGCGATGCTGATCGAAGAGCACACGAACAATCCGCGGCTGAATCTCTACAATCGTTTCGCGGCTGACATCACGGATCTCTTGCGCGTGAATCCGAATCATTGGTTGGGACAAACTTACTGGTACGACAGCAATCGCAGTCATCCGAAGCCGGCATTCACTCAGCCGACTGCGCCCGATGGCGTGCCGTTATGGGCGTTTCGACAGACAGAGCAACTTAGAAATCTCAATCGTTTCGTGCTTTGGTACATCGACCATCGGCAGATCGAAAATGGCGAGTTTGGCGGCGGCCTGTCAGACGATAATGATCTGACGAATATCTGGCCCCCGACTGCGTTGATGGGTTGCGAGCCAGAGAAGATTAAGTTGTCGCTGATGCGAGAGATGGATGCGTTCTATCAGGAAGGGATGTTCACCAACGGATTGTCGACGATCCAGGCGGATGAGTTGCATAGTTACGAAGAAGGCATTGAGGCGCTCGGCCAGGCTCTGCTCTTGGATTACGGCGATCCAAAGCAGCTTGAGCGGGCCATGGAAACTGCGCGTTCAGTTATTAAACTAACCGGCATCAACAGCGCGGGGCATCGCCACTTCAAAACTTCTTATTACAACGGCGTGAAGATGGCCGAAGAAGAACCATGGGGTTGGTCGAAACCAAGTTCCATACTCGTGCTTCATCCTGGGATTATGCTGGTTGATTACAACGGCAATTCGACGATGAAGAAGATCATCACTGAACTCGCTGATGGTTTCCTGGCGCACAGGCAGAACGGCGTGGTTCGACAATCGATCGCGATCAGATTTAGCGACGACCAAGAGGCGCCGAATAATCGTGGCAGCGTTTTGCCGGTCTTCTGGGCGGCTTGGAAGTGGACCGGCGATCAAAAATATCTGGCGCCGTTTCGTCATCAAGGTGCGCGCGCATTGGAAAGCATTCCTGCAAATGCGCTCGATCAGTTGAACTTAAGGCCGACCTGGGGAAACGAGATCGCTGCGCTGATGAAATCAGGTTCAAGCTTTCCACGTCAAAACGTTGCCGATCCGAATAGTCAGCGTCTCAACATTCCACCACCGAACAACTATGCGGCGATGCATCTTGCGTGGCAGATGACCGGCGATAAACAATTTCTCGAGTCGCTCTATGCGTTGCAGATTGAAACCTCGGCGTTGCATCAATTCATGAACACGGAAGGCAGCATGTGGATTGATCGCGTTGATGTGCCGAATGCGGAGTTACAGCGGGCGCGGCTCGGTGGGATCGCGATGATCCGGGGCTCGCTCAATCCCGGTCACGCGGTGAGTTGGACGTTTCAGTCTGAGGCTGATGAAGAGAGCACGGCGATTCTGATTCCGAACGCGACCGCGCAGTCACTAAAAATCATGGTTTACAATCTGAATCAAGCGCCGGTCAACGCGACAATGACCGGATGGGATCTTGATCCCGGCAAATGGGAAGTTGTGCAGGGAGTCGATCAGAACGGTGACGATGTGGTTGATGGAGCGACAACCAGGAGCACCGTTGAATTGGAACGCACCGGCTCGATCGAACTGAAGTTTGCACCGCGAGTCACGACCGTCTTGAATTTAAGATTAGTCGCGAAGGACGTTTCCTACTGGGAGCGTCCCGACCTCGGTATATCGGCGGCGGATGTGCGACTGCCCGGAAGAAGTATTTCCGTCACCGTGCACAGCCTCGGCGCAGTGGCTACGCAGCCTACAACCTTGAGTCTGGTAGACGAGAAGGGACTGTTACTCTGCTCGGCGCCGTTGCCGCGGCTGGAAGCACCGATCGATTTAATGCCGCGAACCGTGACGGTTACGATGCAGGCTCCTCGCAGAAATCTGAAGGGATGCGCCCTCGTGCTCGATCGTGAAATGAGGATGAAAGAGATTACGCGAGTAAATAATCGAGTTAAGTTATGAGCGATTCAATGATGACGAAGATGAGAATTAGTTTGGTCGCGATTGCGTTGACGTTATCGCCATCGTGCCTCGGACTCGACATGTCTGCGTCGTCTGATCGAAAAGAGATTCCAGCGTTTCCCGGCGCCGAAGGATTCGGCGCGACGACGCCGGGCGGGCGCGGGGGCAAAGTCCTTTTGGTGACGAATCTAAACGACGACGGGCCGGGCAGTTTCCGCGTGGCTTGTGAAGCTGAAGGCGCGCGCACCGTTATCTTTCGCATTGCCGGAACGATAACGCTCGCGAAGAAGCTAATCATCAAGAATCCTTACATTACGATCGCGGGACAGACGGTTCCGGGCGATGGCATCTGTTTGCGAAATTTTACGTTCGTGATCGCGACTCATGATGTAATCGTGCGTTACTTGCGCAGCCGTCTTGGCGACGTGACCGCACAAGAGGATGACAGCATTACGCTGGCATCGGGAGCGCAAAACGTGATTCTGGATCATTGTTCGGCGACGTGGTCGATCGATGAAGCGCTTTCGCTCGCGGGCAATGTTTCAAACGTCACAGTTCAGTGGTGTCTAATCGCGGAAGGTTTGAATCACAGCAAACACTCGAAGGGGCCGCACGGATATGGATCGCTGTCGCGCGCGAACGGCCCGGTCACCTGGCATCACAATTTGTGGGCGCACAACAACTCGCGAAATCCGCGACTGGGCGACAACTATGGTCGGCCGCCCTATCCGATTTTCGACGTGCGCAACAATGTGATCTATGACTACGGCGAGATTGCTTCAGGACTAACACAGGGTGTCTTGAAAGTAAATTACGTCGGCAACTACATCAAACCAGGTCCGAGCAGCAAGACCACAACGCCAATTCACGTAGGTGGGCCGTCGGACTTAAACTTCTATATAAAGGAGAATGTGTTCGAAGGAAACGCGGCGCTGACGGCTGACAATTCGCAGTTCTTCGATCCGGTTATGATTGACGGAAAGCGTCAGGTTCAAACTGTCGCCCAAGCATTTGCAGTATCGCTGGTGAAGACGACCGGCGCGCAAGTCGCTTACCAGGCAGTGCTGGAAACCGTTGGCGCTTCTTTGCCGCGGCGCGATTCAGTTGACGCGCGGATCATCGATGAAGTCCGTCAGCGGAAAGGATCGATCATCGATTCGCAGCAGCAAGTCGGCGGATGGCCGGAATTGAAGTCTGCCGCTCCGCCGAAAGACAGTGACAATGACGGCATGCCGGATGATTGGGAGCGGCGACACGGCCTGAACCCGCACGATCCTTCTGATGGTTCCGGCGATCGCGACCAGGACGGCTATTCGAATCTTGAGGAATTTCTGAACTCGCTACAGAGCCGCGAGCGGACCGGGGTCCCCAAGCGGGCAGCCCGCTTGGGGTGGTGGATGCGACCGGATCTATAACGGTCTCCAATTAGAAACAGGATTCCGGTTTTGGTTTTCTTGAGGTTCCTCTTTGATCCGGTCGCTACCGCTCGCGGTTCGTAACAGTGCTCCAAGTTAAAGAGATGAGAAGAAACTTACGAAATCAAATGCTCGGCGTCGCCATAGCGTGTTTTCTGTTTGGCAGCGTTCACGCCCAACAGATTGCTGGTTCAGCCGAACGCGGCGGGGTTCTCACTCTGCGATCCCATTCGCTCGCATCGGGACCGCTGGGCGAAGGCCGGACGCTCTCACTCGCCGGATTGTTTTACGAGACAGCAAATGGCCGCGTCACCTTGCCCGCCACGTTGAGCGCAATCATCGATAGCAAGTCATGGTCGTCTGAGTCGAAGATGACGGACGGACGCACGATAAAGGTCTCAGTCAATACTTATGGAAAGAACTTCAGCCTCCAACTTCAGGCGCAACCCGACTCAGACATCACTAAGTGGGGACTGACAATCGATGCGCGCAGCGATGAGTATTACACAGGTTTGATGGAGCGCGTGGTCGATGGTCCGCAAGCGGCATCGTGGGCGACGGGAATCACCAAAGCAATGGATCTTCGCGGCCAGAAGATTGAGATGATCGTCAAGCCGACAACTTCGATCTACGCGCCGTTCTATCTTTCGTCGCGTGGTTATGCGGTGTTCGTGAGGGGAACATGGCCGGGCTTGTTTGATTTCGCCGCTGCCGATCCTAACCGCGTGAAGATCGAATTCGAAGGCCCTTCATTCGAGATGAAGGTTTACACCGCGGGCGATCCAGCAACACTTGTTCGGACTCATGCGCTCGATGCCGGCCCACCGTTTATGCCGCCAAAATGGATGTTCACGCCCTGGCGCTGGCGGGACGAACATACGCAACGTCCAAAGTATTACGATGGCACGCCGGTGACTGCGCCGTTCAATTCGGAAGTCATGGAAGACGTGCTTTTGATGAAGGCTTACGGAATCCCGAACGGTGTCTACTGGATCGATCGGCCGTGGGGGCCGGGCTTGCCCTGGGGCTACGACGATTTCGAGATTGATGAAAAGCGGCTGCCGCACTTTGCCGAGATGGTGAAATGGCTCGAGGGTTT
>QHXG01000115.1 GCA_003222845.1 Acidobacteriota bacterium
GTGGGCTTTGGCTTGTAGCGTGGAGCCGGAGGCGGAGGCGGTAGCTGCTTGATCTTTTGCGCGCCAGCGGGCACGCTGAGAAAAATCGCGCAAGAAAAAAACGCCAGCGTGATAAACACCAACGCGGGCGCATAAGATTTCTTCCTGTTATCGAGATACATCAACCAACTCCTCATGCCGCCAGTCTGCATCGGGTTGCTGGCCCAAACAATTATTTGACGCCTTCTGACGGCATGATCGTTGGCACATGTAGCGCAACTTGTTAAGTTGCGGTTCCGTCACTAACGCATGACATACGTTAACAACTTGCGTTGCGTTTATTTTCCTGAGCCACTGCTGCCCGGCTTGCTCATCGTCGGCGCGGGTTGAGTCAGGCCTTTGTTAACCAGAATTTTTACTTCCACGCGACGGTTTTGCAACCGGCCTTCACGCGTCTTGTTATCGGCAATCGGTTCCGTAGCGCCAAAGCCATATGGCGTAATGATGCGACGCAGCGGTATCTTATGCTGTTCGACCAGATAACGAATCACTGCATCGGCGCGTCGTTGACTCAGTTGGCGATTGAAGTTCGCATTCCCAGTTGCATCGGCGTGGCCAGTCACTTCCACGACATAAGCTTTTGCATTCAAAGCTTTCGTGGCGATCTCGTCCAACTTCGCTTTCGCATCAGGCAACAGCACGGCGCTTCCGGTTCGGAAATTCACGGCGGTGTTTTCCATCGGAGTGTAATCATCCAGCGCGGAGATGCGCTCGTTCGTGGCATTCACGCCGGCGACCGCCTGATCCGCAGTTTCCTGAGCGGCTTTTGCTCCGCCTCGCGCGGCATTAGAAACGGCCGCAAGTTCATCGAGCTGGCCTGACAGCTTCTGAGCGTTCTGCTCGACTTCGCCGAGGCGTCCTTCCGCCGCGGTTGCCCGTTCTTCAAGTGGATTGGCGCGCGTTTCCACGGTCCGCGCGGTGCGCAGATCCGTTTCGCTGAACCTCACCCTGTCGGCCACCAACTCACCATTGGAGCCGCCGCGTCCTTCGACCTCAAGATTCAGACCGCGCAGAATATTGGTTGATCCATAATTGGTGCCGCTGCGCAGAAATCCACCACTAGACTTCACCGAAGTTCTGTCAGTCAGGCGCACAATGGTATCGTTGCCCGTTAGATCTCGAACGGTGAACGTGTCAGCATCGCGCTTCACGACCACGCCTTTGATCTTCATCTTTTCGCCACTGGCTACTGTCCGGGCTCTGGTAGCAGCTGATTTGTTGTTGTCTTGTCCGAGGGCCAATGGGGAAAGCACGAGCGCCAAACCGAAGGCGAGCGCTAATGACCGAAACATTCTGAAACTAGTGATCATGGTTTGAACTCCTTAAATTTTAAAGTTAGGACGGCCAACGGCGCGTCGGGTTTACGCGAGTTCGATAGCAAACTCGCGCCTAGCGTTGTCCGCTGATACAAAGCAGACACGAACTTTCGCAAAGACCAATGAAGCTGGTGAACCGATTCATCAACTCATTGTCGGCATACTACCGAACAATTGGATCAAGTCAAGAGAGATCGGTAAGTAAGAGGAAGATAGCAAAGATTAATCATTCGTTTGCTACGCGATTGCAACAGATTGCCCTCGATGTTGTGAAAAGCAATTCTTGGTTTGGATGTCAGAGCCGCGAGCGATAGAGACCGCCTGGGTACGCAGTCGTCCCCGACTGCTTAGCCTCAGCATGCACAAGCAGTCGGGACGACTGCGTACCCAGGCCGGTCGCTACCGCTCGCGGTTCTGACACGCTCGCTCAGATCGCAAACTGCGCGTCCTCGAGATGCTCCTTAATATAAGCGAGGAACCTTTCGGCGTCGGCGCCGTCGATGATGCGGTGATCGAAGCTGAGCGCGAAGTACGCCAGGTGGCGAATGGCGATGTAATCTTCGCCATCGGGTGTCGTGAGAACTCTGGGCCGTTTTTCGATCTTGCCCACACCGAGGATCGCCACCTGCGGCTGATTGATGATCGGAGTGCCGAATAGTCCACCGAACACTCCGGGATTGGTAATCGTGAACGTGCCGCCGCCAACCTCGTCAGGCTTGAGCTGTTTCGTGCGCGCACGATCAGCGAGATCGTTGGCCGCGCGAGCTAATCCCGAAATTGAAAGATCGTCGGCGCGCTTGATCACGGGCACGATCAATCCCCAGTCGAGAGCGACGGCCATGCCCAGATTGATGTCGCGTTTGTAAACGATCTGATCGCCGCTGACCTGCGTGTTGAAGATCGGAGATTTGCGAATTGCATCGGTCACGGCTTTGAAAATAAACGGCATGAAGGTCAGTTTCGTGCCGGTGCGTTCGTAGAAAAGCTTGCGATTTTCATCACGCAGTTTGGCGACCTTGGTCATGTCGATTTCATAGACGGTCGTGACATGCGCGGAAGTCTGGCGCGAGAGCACCATGTGTTCGGCAATCTTCTTGCGCATCACGCTCATTTGCTCGACCCGATCGCCTTCGGTCGGTTTGATCGTAGAGGAGACAGGCTGAGTTCCCGGCGCGCCAGCCAGAGGAGCGGACACCGAAGGCATAGACGGAGCTTTCGGAGATACTTTCGTCGGCGCGGCGGATGGTTGAGCGGGGGCGCCTGATTCGATAAAGCTGAGAATGTCGTTCTTGGTCACGCGGCCACTCATGCCGGTGCCTTCAAGCTGCGCGATATCGATACCGTGTTCTTCCGCGATCTTGCGCACCAGCGGGCTCGACTTTGTGCGCCGCAATTCTTCGGCACTCGGCGCCGCGGCTTCGCGCCCCGTGGCTTCTTCGGCGGCCCGCGGCGCGTCCGGTTTTCTTACCAAAGGTTTCACTTCAGTTTTGTGAGCAGCGGGAGGCGGAGAAGTTGGTTTGCGTTCAGGTTCAGTTGTGATTACCGGCTTGGGCCGTTCGATCGCGGCCGGCGCTTCGGCTTTGATGGGTTCGGCAGGCGCAGCTTCAGCATCCGCAGGTTCAGCGGCCGAGGCTTCGGCTTCTGCAGGTTCAGCGGCCAAGGCTTCGGCTTCCGGTTCTGCTTGCGCAGTTGGTTCTTCTTTCGCGGATGCGGCTTCGGGCTTTGGCTGCGGCTGGTCGCCGGCGCCATCAAGCACCGCGACCACGGTGTTAACTTCTACGGTCTCGCCCTCTTTGAATTTGATCTCGCTGAGAGTGCCGGCGGCGGGCGAGGGAATCTCAGCGTCGACTTTGTCGGTAGAAATTTCGAACAAGGGCTCATCGCGCTCGACATGCTCGCCAACGTTCTTCAGCCATTTTGTGATCGTCCCTTCCGCAATGGACTCGCCCATCTGCGGCATTACAACTTCAGTAGCCATGATGACTCCAGTTCTGAGATTCAGATCTCAGATGTTTCAGGATCGTTTAGACGCCGCACTTGTGCGGCAATAGTTAATCGCAGCGGACAAGTCCGCAGCCTAAACGGATATTCTTCAGCTCGCCACCGACTGTTGTTTTAATTCGGCAGTCGTTGGATCTATTACCGTCTTGATTTCCGAGATCCGATTCGCTGGGAAGCCGCCTTGCTGCGCGTGCTCCCGAATCATTTCTTCATTGGGCGCAATGTAGATACAGTAAATTTTGTCGCCCGTTACGTAGCTGTGTAGCCACTGAATCTGTGGGCCAAGATTCTGCAAGACGCTGCAAGACTTCTGCGACACTGACTGCAACTCTTGCGGAGACATATTGCCGGCCCCCGGAATTTCCCTTTCGATTACGTACTTCGGCATGATCGTTCACTCCTCCTCGATTGCGTTTAGAGTCGGGCTACTGCCCGACCAGCGGGCGGTAGCCCGCTTCTAAACAGATTAGTACGCGGCTAATTTACGCGCGGTGTCCAACACATCCTTCACTTGCGGCAAATAATAATCTTCAAGCGGGGGTGAATACGGCACCGGGGTGTCGATTGAGGCAACACGCAGCACCGGCGCATCCAGCCATTCGAAAGCTTCCTGCGAAATGATCGCCGCAATCTCTCCGCCGATGCCGCCGGTCAGTGACGCTTCGTGCAGAATCAAGGCGCGGTTCGTTTTCTTCACGCTGGCGAGAATCGCGTCCTTATCAAGCGGCGCGAGCGTGCGTAGATCGATCACTTCGAGATCCAATCCTTCCTTCTCCAGTTCTTCCGCCGCATCCAGGGCCGTCAGGACCATCGCGCCAAACGTGATGATTGAGATGTCTCGTCCTTCGCGGGCCGTGCGTGCCTTGCCAATCTCGACAATGAAATCGCCTTCCGGAAGCTCTTCGCGCAAACGCGGCAGACGATAGAGTTTTTTATGCTCAAAGAAGAGCACCGGATCAGGATCGCGAATCGCCGCCTTGATCAATCCCTTCGCATCGTACGCAGTCGAAGGCTCGACCATCTTCAATCCGGCGGTGTTCAGGAAAAAAGACTCCGCGTTCAGCGAATGAAACGGACCCGCGCGCACACCCGACCCGCACGGCCCGCGGAACACCGCCGGAATGTTCGCGCCCCAGCGATAACGACACTTCGCTGCGTAGTTAGTCAAAAGATCAAAGCCACACGAAATGAAATCAATGAACTGAAATTCGGCCACCGGTTTCATTCCCATCAATGCCGCGCCGCACGCCGCGCCGACGATCGCCGCTTCTGAGATCGGTGTATCGATCACCCGCTCCTTACCGAAGCGATCGATCAATCCTTCCGTGACTTTGAAGGCGCCGCCATAGACGCCCACATCTTCGCCGATCACGAACACGGTTGGATCGCGCTCCATCTCTTCCCAAATCCCGGCGCGAATCGCCTCGACCATCGTGGCGGCGGCGCCACTCGATGGATGTTCAAGTTTGCGTAGTTTTTTGACTGCGGTTGCCATTGCTAATTCTTCTCGCGTTAGGCTTACTTCAAAATCTTCGTGGCGATGTAAGGGCTCTCGGGATTTACGACCAGACGCTGTCGTTTCGGATCGATCACCACGTCCAAATCTTCCATGGGAATTGATCCGAGCAGGACTTCCGTCACGCCCTTTATGACCACCGCATCGGCCGTAGCGCGCCGGTTCTCAAAGCGAATTTCTACCGGTCCGAACACCTGGCCGCGAACCTCACTCTCGTCAACCATCCGGAATAGCTGTTCTTCGATGAACGGTAGATCCAGTTGTTGCTGCACATGCTCAGTGATAATCAGCATGTATGATCCGCTATCGACAAAGGCGTCGATGTTCATTCGCTTAACTTTGTCTTCAGGCAGGAGCCCTCGACGATGCATAAAAAGATCGCCAGCGTTCGCAAGTTCAAGCTCTGCGTAAACCGTTCCCATTTGTTTGCCTCCAGCGGGTGAAACAACTCCAGATCGAAAAACCCTTTTCGAAGTCGCAGTGCTGCGGGCCGGTAAAAGCATTGCTTATTTCTCCAGTACTCTTGGCCTGAATGCCGGCGGAACGATTGAATTATCGAATACGCCATACACCGCGCCTTCGGGTTCAGGCATCGGCGAACTCTCGGCCCATTCCGAGTCTTCGTCGATCTCTCGCGTCACTTCGGCAGTTATCTCTTCCAGGCTTTCTTTTGTCGCGATCTTCTGATCGAGCAGGAATCTTTCGAAACGATCGACTGGATCGTTGTGCTTCTCCCAGTATTCGATCTCGCCTTCGGGAACGTAACGCTGATCGTCATGTTCGGCGTGGCCTTTGCGTCGATATGTCTTAGCCTCGATCAAAACAGCGCCGCGGCCGGTGCGCGCGTAGTCGACGGCTTGCTTCGTGACCTCATAACAGGCAATCACGTCATTGCCGTCGACTATGTAGCCGGGAATTCCGAATGCGGCCGCTTTTTCTGCGAGGTTTCTAACCGCTGTCTGCAGATTCGTGGGTGTCGAGTACGCATAGTAGTTATATTCGGCAATCACAATCAGCGGCAGACGCTGCACGGCGGCGAAGTTCATCCCTTCATAAAATGCGCCAGTGCTCGCGCCGCCATCTCCGATGTAGGCCAAGCCGACGATGTCCTTCTGCTGCATGCGGGCGCCGAGCAGAATTCCAGTCATCACCGGAATCATGTCGCCCAGATGCGAAATTGGGCCGATGAATCCTCTGTCCATATAACCGAAGTGAACGTTGAGATCTTTGCCACCTGAAGGCCCCCACGCTTTGGCCATGTATTGGGCGAGAATCTCACGCGGGCGAATGCCTTTCACAAAGCAGGCGCCCAAATCGCGAATGATCGGTGTGATGAAATCATCGGCTCGCAGCGCGTAAGCAGAACCAACCGCCGTCGCTTCTTGCCCGAGCGATCGATAGACGCCCCCGACGACCTTCGTTTGTCGATAAAGATTGACGATGCGTTCCTCGACTAGTCGCGTCAGTTTCAGGTAACGATACAACTCGAGCATCTGCTCGTGCGTGAGCGAGGTGTCCTTAATGCAGGAACGCGGTTGGCCGTCCGCAACTTTGCGCGGCGCATACTTCGTGCTGATGCGCATTTGAAAGCCGGGACGGCGACGGCGTGCGTCTCTTCGTTGTCGAGGTTTTTCGTCTGTCATCGCTACGATTAACGTCACCAAATTTCTTTCCCGACGGGCGGACCGCTTTCAATCTCTTCGTGCAAATTATCCGGCCTTACCTGCGCGAGTAACTCTTCCAACCTGAATGCTTCCTCGTTCTTGGACTGAGTCACTTCAGTCTCGTCCTCGATCTTTTCCGTCATAGTCGACGCTCCTTGGTCAAATATGAATCGTCATATCGTGCACACCTTCCGCAGCTTCCATCACCGCTTCCGAAACCGTCGGGTGCGCGTGCATCGTGCGTCCCAGTTCTTCAGCCGTTGACTCAAGCTGCATCGCGACACACGCTTCGGCGATCAATTCTGTCGCATGCGGGCCGATGATATGCACGCCCAGGATTTCGTCGTACTTTTTCTCGCTAACGACCTTCACAAAGCCTTCTTCTTCGCCGATGATGCGTGCTTTGCCCGAAGCGCTGAACGGAAACTTGCCGACCTTCACGTCGTAACCTTGCTCGCGCGCCTTCGCTTCACTCAAGCCAACCGATGCAACTTCCGGATCGCAATAAGTGCAACTCGGCACCAACCTCAGATTGACTGGCCGCGGATTCTTTCCGGCGATGTGCTCGACGGCGACGATGCCTTCCTTTGATGCCAGGTGCGCCAGCAAAGGCGTCGGCACCACGTCACCGATCGCATAGACACCTTTCTCGCCTGTCTGCTGATATTCGTCAGTTTTGATAAATCCCTTTTCGACTTTGATCTTCGTTCCTTCCAGACCAAGTCCTTCCTTGTAAGGCATGCGGCCGACGGCGACCAGAAGCATCTCTGCTTCCAGTTTTACCTCCTCGCCCTTTGAAGTCTTGCCGGTGACGACGACGCCTTTGTCGGTCTTCTCCAACTTGTCCAGTTTCGTATCGACTTGCGATTTGATGCCCCGCTTGCGAAAAGACTTTTCCAATTCTTTCGAAACTTCTTCGTCTTCCAACGGAACCAGTCGTGGCAGCAATTCAACCACCGTCGTCTCCGCGCCAAAACGTGAATAGACGGAAGCGAACTCGACCCCAACTGCGCCGCAGCCCATGACGATCAGGGACTTCGGTACGTCGGTTAATTCGAGAATGTGATCGCTGTTGACGACTTGCTTGCCGTCAGTTTCAAATCCGGGAATCGGACGCACGACCGAGCCCGTCGCGAGGATGATGTTCTTCGTCTGAACGCTTTCTTTCTTTCCGTCTTCAGCCGTGACTTCGATTTTCCCAGGCAACGCCAGACGCGCCGTGCCTTTGAATACCGTGACCTTGTTTTTCTTCATCAGGTACTCAACGCCCTTGGCATTCTTCATTACGACTTTATCCTTGCGCTTCTGCACATCCGCAAAGGCAAGCTGAATTCCCGATGCCTGGACGCCAAAGTCAGCGGCGTGCTGCATCTGTTCGTAGATATGCGCCGACATCAGAAGCTGCTTGGTCGGGATGCATCCGCGCAATCCACAAGTTCCACCTAAGCGTTTATCCTTTTCTACCAGCGCCACTTTCAATCCAAGCTGCGCCGCGCGAATCGCCGCCACATAACCACCGGGGCCGGCGCCAATGATCGTTACGTCAAATTGTTCGTTAGCCAATCTTGCTCCCTTTCGTTGACAGAGAGATTGAGCCCAACGATGCGGGGCTCGTGCCTCTTGATTCGACTGTAATTACTGAAAAACGGGATTATACGGCGTGGGAGAGCTTGAGCCAAAGTCACGGCTTTTCGATTTCGACGAGATGATTGATGTAATCAATCTTTAGCAGCGTTCCGCGAAGCAATTCCGTCCCGATAAGTTGGTCGGGACCCGAGCTCAGAATGACTTCGGCGGCTCGGATGGTGCCCAGCCAACTGATTTGAGCAATCGATGTCGGCGAAGTCAGAGTCTCGCCGCCAACCACTACGTAGTTTTCCTCACCAGTTATCGGCAGATTCAGATTCTCGGCCACACCGAACGGAAGCATTAGCTCGCCGTTGAAGCCCGTGTCAATCAAAATTCCATCGTTTGCCCTTCGGCAAGGAGGATGGAAACAAAAGCGTTGCCGGTAGTGTCAATCCAGCCGATTTCGGACGCCATATCCGCCGCCCAACTTGTGCGCTGCAGGATAACCAACCCGAGCTAAGAAGAAGAGAGACTCGGGCATTGCGTCTCGCGCCGCAACGAGTGCTTCCGAGGCAGAATGGCCCAGAAAGTATCGCTCCGAATCGGGTTCAATAGCCACGAACTCACCGATGTGATCAGGTTCCAGGATGGCTTGGAGTTTCTCTTTGTAGACACGCTTTCCGGCCTCGCTTAACTCACCTGGTTTAGGAATAGTGTGCTGATAAACCATTTGAACTCCAATCGCGTCTTCCCGAGATTCTATCACACTCCCACTTGGGCTCAGGACGAGCGACCGAAACGGTGCGGCAGACAATGAAACCTTCCGCAGAACGAAGCACTCACATCTTGAAGAGACTCTGATAATCCCGCGTCAACTTGTCCAGTTTGCCTTTGAAGGCCGCGTCGCGCATTGAAGTGCCGATGTACTTCACTTGCAGATTTGCGATCTTCTTCGCGTCTTCAACCAGACTGGTTTCCATCATCTTCTTCGTTTCTTCGCCGACCTGATAGCCGCGGATGCTTTTCAGCGTGTCCATCTTCGCGCTCATCGCGGTCTTCTTCGAGTCGAAATATTTTTGCGCATCGTCGACCCCAGCGGACGGGTCCGAGGCCGCGTCGACTCGCTTGACCAGTTCGTCGGTGAATGAATCGAAATCGGTGAGCAACGTTTTGATTTCCGCGTCTTTTTTGCAGCCGGTGATAAGCAGGCAAGCAAGGGCAATCAGTATTGCTAGAACTTTAGTACGCATCAGGGGAAGCCTCCACCAGTTGATTTTGAAGCGCTATCATCTAACCGACCGCCGCAGTCAAAGTCAAGACGTTCTAGGACAGGAGTTAGAGTACCGACTTCAGTCGGGTCTTGGTGTTGGAGCGCGCGAAAACCCAACTAAGAATGCCCCGCATGAGTCAAGCCTTATTTCTTTAACTGAAAGTCCTTCGGCACTATCTCCACCGCGATTGCATCGCCATCGATTTTTGCTCTCAAATCCTTCGGATCGCTCGCGGGACGATAGGTAAGGACTACGTTTTCCGGATTCTTTCGCGCTCCGCAAGTTACTTCGGGCGGAGCCGGCACGTAGGTGGTTAGCTTGACTCGTCCTAAAGAGGTTGCGCGCAGCTTGTACACTCGGTCGCCAGCTTGAACGAGAAAGTAGGCCACGCCTTTGCTGTTATCGCATTCGAGCTTGGTAAACTTTCCCTGTATTCGTTGCTCGCCGGCCTCGACCGGACGAAGAGCCTCTTGGAGATAATCGGATTCCGACATCGGCGGTTGTTCGCGTTCGCTGGCGTTGCTGGTCGCATCGACTTGTGTTCGCAGTCTGGGCGCATTGCTTGCTTCGCTTTCAGATTTGTATCGCGCCATCTGTTCCTCATATCGCTTGATCGAATCCAGCACCACCTCAGCCTGCTTCTGCAGTTGTCGATCCTTAGCGTTCTGCAACGGCGCGAGTGTCTGCCGCGCCAGATCGAATTTTTGCTGTCGCAGGTAAATCTGAGCCAGCTCTAGATCCAAATCCTGCCGGCCGGGCGAGAGCGCCAGCGCCTGCTTCAACAACCCGATTGACTCGTCGAGTTGTTCTCCGTTAACCATATTGACGAAAGCGAGCAGCGAATATGATTCAGGGAAGTTCGGATTCAATTGAATAGCCTTCTTTAATGCCGCACGCATCGTTGCTGCCGTTTCGGGAGCATAACTACTCACAAAGTGCGTCGCGTCCATGCCTTCCCGGCTCAGCACATAAGCATAGTAGTAATGCGTAAGATAGTTATTTGAGCTTCCGCTGACGGCTTCCTCTAAAGACTTCTTCGCCTCGTCAAATCGGCCCTGCCGCGCTCGCACGATTCCCAAGCTGGCCTGGGCCATTGTCAGCTTGGGATCGAGAGCCAGAGCTTGCTGCAAACGGGCTTCGGCATCGCTGAGTCGATTGCTGTGCAGTAAGAGATCGCCCAAATATCCTTGCGCCTCGGCTTCGCTAAGGGGTGCCGCTGTCAGTTCTTTGTCAAACTCGAGTTTGTGCTCGAAGGTGGCAATCTGCATCCTGAACGTGTGGCCTTCGATGTATTTTTTCAGCTCCTTCTCCAACGCGACGAGGTCCATCTGAAAGGATTGCTTCACGGCCTGGTCAATCGGCGCGTTTCCTTCCGTCAGTTGGAGAAATTTACCAAGTTGAGCCAGATGCTGGCCGTTATTGCTTAGAATTAGATAATGAACCAGGGCCCATGACTCGGCGTAAAACATTCCTCGCTTGCTGCCTTCGTTGTATTCCGGCGAGTAATGATCTACGGCGAAAAGCGTGCGCAGCGGCAGAAGTTTCTGTTCGCGAAGCGTCTGTAGATGATACGGAATCAACTCGCCGAGATGGACTTTTCGATCTTCCTCAATGTCAAAGCTGCTGTAGTATTCCGCTAATCCTTCGTTGAACCACACCGGCACGTTGCCGTTAGTATTATCGACCAGCAGGTGCACGTATTCGTGATAGATCACGCTGAATGGATTTTGACTCGCCTCGGTTGTGAGGGTGATGTAATTTACGTCTTGGCCTTTCTGAAAGTAACCCGCGTTATTCCCGGGGTTGAAGGGCTTATAAGAGTTCATGCTCTTGAACACGATCACAGTCGTGGGAACCGGCGAAGTGAATCTCGCCCCGCTGAACAGACGCGTGAAGACATCGCGGAACTGCTCAAGCCGGGTCGCGACCTGGCGCATTTCCTTCTCACTGGCATTGCCGACGAGTAGAAAAGTCTTTGAGCGCACGCTGGTCCAGTTATCTTTTGCCTGGGCCGTTAAGGGCGCGATCAGGCAGAGGAGCAAGACGCTCAGAGTTGTTACCACGAAGCGCCTTCGCACGTTGAGAGAATTGGTCATTTCTTAAAACCTTCTTAGAATGAAAATCTAGTTCGAACCGGGAGTCTCACCGCAGGAACACACCGCAGAACTAAGTCCAGAATATAAGAATCATAGCGAGCTGCTGTCAACTAACAGCTCGGGCCAATCAAATCTGCGAATCGTCTTTATCGATTCACCACTTCCTGGCTTATAGTTTGACGTAACCGAACGCGCGCGCCGAACGTCATAAAGATCTTATCGGCTCGGTATCTAATCAAAAGCGAAACCACCTAAAGGCCGGTTAAAGCTCCAAGTCCGAGCGGGCAGGATGCCCGCGAACCGCCGACAAGGATGTCGGCGCTCCAATGCCACATTACAGGAGAAAGCCATGAAGAAACTCTACCCCTTAGCCATCGCTCTGTTCATTTTCAGTTTGGCATCGCCAGCGTTTGCGCGCGAGGCAAAGCTCGTGCGTTATCCCAGCTACAACAACGGCCGCATCGCCTTCACTTACCTCGGCGATATCTGGACGGCTGATGAAAACGGGCAGAACGCGCAGCGCTTGACCGTGAACAAAGCGCGCGACGCGTATCCCAAGTTCTCGCCTGACGGCAAGTGGATCGCTTTTTCGAGCGACCGCAATGGGAACCTGGATGTGTTCATCATTCCCTCGACCGGCGGCAC
>QHXG01000116.1 GCA_003222845.1 Acidobacteriota bacterium
ATCGAAGATATCTCGGCGAAGAAGTTCACCCAATTGACTGATTTCGACGGGCTGGATTCGTGGCCGATGTGGAGTCGCGATGGCGACATCTACTTCGTCAGCGATCGCGACGGCGATGGCTTGACTAACCTCTGGCGCATCTCGGAAAGCGGCGGTAAGGCTGAGAAGGTTACGTTGTTCAAGTCTGGCGACGTGCGCTTTCCGTCGATTAGTTCAGATGGCCGCACGATCGTCTTCGAGCACGACTTTGGAATTTGGAAACTCGACACCGCAAGTAAGAAGGTCACTCCAATCCAT
>QHXG01000577.1:0-1601 GCA_003222845.1 Acidobacteriota bacterium
CTTGGGCTGATCTTTGTCGTGTTTGGCCTGAATGGCTTTTTGAATTTTCTCAGTATGGGGCCGATGCCTACCGGACTGGCCGGTCAGTTCATCGGCGCGCTGTTCCTGTCTCACTATTATTGGGTGGTCGCTGTTCTGCAGATCGCAGGCGGTCTGCTGTTGCTTGCGAACCGCTTCGTGCCGCTCGCGCTGGTGCTGCTAGGACCAGTAATTGTGAATATCATTTGTTATCACGTCTTCCTGAATCATAGTGGAGCTGGATTCGCAGCTGTGGTAACGATCCTGTGGTTGACTGTCTTCTACGGTAAGCGGCAATACTTCTCTGGGATATTTGTCCAACGTACATGAGGTTTCGAAGGAGAATGAAAGATGGCCAAATGGACTTTCGAGCCGGGACACACGGCGGCGGAGTTTCGCGCTCGGCACATGATGGTGACCTACGTCCGTGGACACTTCAAGGATGTTCACGGCTCGCTGGAGTTTAATCCGGAGAGCCCGCGCAACTCTTCGGTTGAAGTGAAGATTGATGCCCGGAACATTTGGACCGGAGTGAAGGAACGCGACGACCATCTGCGAAGCGCAGATTTTCTTGACGTCGAGCACCATCCCGAGATTACCTTCAAGGGCAATCAAGTTGAGACAAAAGGCGAGCATGACTTCGCGGTCACAGGTGATCTGACAATCCGCGGAGTTACGCGCCCGGCCTGTTTGAATGTCAGCTACCTGGGAGAGTGGGAGACTCCCTGGTGGGAAGATGGAGTTAACAAGGGACCAAAGACGCGCGCGGGTTTCGTGGCTACTACCAAGATCAATCGTCGGGATTTTGGCGTTAGCTGGCAGGACATGATGGATCGCGGTGGAATTGTCGTCGGGAACCAAATCGATATCACCATCGATGTTGAAGCGATACTGGAAGACAAGTGATGACAAAGATAATTGGCATCTCGGGGAGTTTACGGCGCGGCTCGTTCAATTCGGCGCTACTGCGCGCAGCTGTTGAATTGATGCCGGCTGGCGCAGAACTCAAGATTGAGAGTATCGAAGGCATACCGCTTTACAACGGCGACGTTGAAGCCGCCGAAGGCATCCCCACGCGAGTCGCTGAAGTAAAGACAGCGATCGCCGAAGCCGACGGCTTACTTCTCGCTACGCCCGAATACAACAACTCAATGCCCGCTTTCAAGACCGGCGTCCGATATCAAAGTTGTATTTGGCGGCAAGCCAGTCGCCGTGATGGGCGCTAGTCCGGGAGGGTTCGGGACAATTCTCAGTCAGAATGCCTGGCTTCCCGTTCTGCGCACGCTGGGAACAAACCCCTGGTTCGGAGGACGCCTGCTTGTATCACGCGCCCAAACGGTTTTCGATGAACACGGCTCGCTAAAAGATGAAGCTATTAGAAAACAGCTCGAACAGTTTCTGCATGGATTTGTCCAATTCGTTCAGGTTTGAGTGCGCAATCAACTGACCAAATTCAATACTCCACAAACGCATCATCAGGATAACAATATAGCCATCGCTCTCCCGGTTCGGCCGAAGCAATTACTGGATGTCCGCTCGCGTGCGCGTGCTTAGTCGCGTGGCGATTTGGTGAGTCGTCGCAA
>QHXG01000577.1:1670-4959 GCA_003222845.1 Acidobacteriota bacterium
GACCCAGCTGGCGCCGATCTTGACGCACTCTTCGCATTCTCGGCGCGTCGGGTGCTTGACCTTGGTAATGGCGTTTAGATGCGAACAAGTCTCTTCAGCCATGTTTCTCCTCTATTCGGCGAGCACCTGATGCACAAACGACACCGCAATCGAACCTTCCCCAACGGCAGACGCTACGCGCTTCACATTTCCGCCACGAATATCTCCGACAGCGAACACGCCGGGGAGACTGGTTTCGAGGAGATATGGCGCGCGACTAAGAGGCCACTTGGCTTTCGCCAAATCTTCCGTCGTTAGATCTACGCCGGTCTTGATAAACCCACGCCGATCACATACCACACAACCACCGAGCCATGCAGAATTTGGCACCGCGCCGGTCATCGAAAAGAGGTGGGCAATGTGGCGCGGCTCAGTCTGTCCAGTTTGATTATTGCGCCAAGTTACGCGCTCAAGGTGATCGTTTCCTTCCAGCGCAACCACCTCAGTCCTGGTATGAAGTTCTATATTCGGCGTCTCTTCGATGCGCCGGACCAGGTAGCGCGACATTGTTTTGGCCAGTCCGTCAGATCTAACCAGCATATGAACTCGTCTGGTCGTTTGCGCCAGAAAGACTGCTGCCTGACCGGCAGAGTTGCCGCCGCCCACGACCATTACTTCTTCACCGCCACATAACTGCGCTTCCAAATGGGTGGCTCCGTAGTAGACACCAGCACCTTCAAACTTCGAGAGATTTTCCAGCTGTAGTCTTCGGTATTGCGCGCCAGAAGCGATCACAACGGTGCGCGCAGGAACGCGCTGCCCATCGCCAATCAACACCTCGTAAGGCCGGCGATCACAGGCCAGGCCTTTCGCGTCCTTGGCAATCAACATCTCCGCGCCGAACTTTTGCGCCTGCGTGTAGGCGCGGCCGGCAAGCTCGTGTCCTGATATGCCGGTAGGGAAGCCAAGATAGTTTTCGATTTTCGAACTGGCTCCCGCCTGACCGCCCGGCCCACTTGATTCGAGCACCAGGACATCAAGTCCCTCAGATGCTCCGTACACCGCGGCCGCCAGACCCGCTGGCCCAGCGCCAACGATGATGACGTCGCGCACGTGCGCTTGATCGATTCCTTCATTGAATCCCAGGCAGCCAGTGATTTCCTCATTGGTTGGATTGCGCAGTACTGCGGTACCGCGACAGATCAGAACGGGCAGGTCATCAATCGCCAGAGAAAAGCGATCGAGCATTTCCTGAACCTGCGTATCACCCTCGAGATCGATGTAGGAATACGGTTGGTAATTGCGAGTGAGAAACTCCTTGATGCGAAGGGTGTCAAGCGAATGACGGGAGCCAATTAATACGATGTCACCAACTTCACGCGCAATTAGCTCCAAACGACGGAGAATGAAAGCCCGCAGAAAGATATCACTGAGTTCGCTGTCAGTCTCGACCAGGGTCTGCAACGCCTCGCGCCCGATTTCGATGAGTTCTGATTTTTCTGCGGCGCGGATGCGCACGAGTCCACGACGGCCCGAGAGCACGTTTAGTTCACCGGTGAACATGCCCGGATTGCAAATGGCGACGACGTGCTCCTGATTGTTCGAGACCTGGAGGATGTGCAGTTGTCCGCTGATCACAACGAAGAATTTGGTTACATGCTCATTGAGCTCGACAACAATCTCGCTCTGTTCTACGGTCCGACGTTGCCCGTGTGCGAGCACACGAGCTTGTTGGGCAGGGGTCAGAACTGGAAACATCTCGCTGGGAGTGCTTCCCGGCGGTGGCGATAGATCCTCAGCATCTGGTATTTCCGTCATATTGTCTCGTTGCTTAGATCTTTGATCGAAGCAACTTCATCAGGGCCGAATGGGCCATCACCACTTCCGGCGCGTGCTGCAGCGCTGCCTGATACTTCTGCTGGAATTCTCGATCCTCAGATTCCGTAAAAAGTTGGCGAGCGCGCCCGATCAAGTTGCTCACGTCCGCGTGGGTAACTGGTTCATCGGCATCGAGCATCTCGTCAATTTGCACGACCAAAGCAGAAACCATCCGCAGCCAGGCAAACTGCGTATGATTTATGACGAGTTGCAGGAGTTCTCCGCTGTTTACGCGGCCGTGCGTTCTCTCGAAACTCTTCCGTTCCATCTCAAGGAGCGCCTCGTGCAGGCGCAACAAGCCTAGTCGCAGATCAACCAAACGATGAACGTCTGCATCGGCGAGAACTTCGCTTGTCACTATCTGGCTCATTGATTCTCTCTGTTATCTGACGCACGGCGGCGGCGATCGCAGCTTTCGTTAATGCCCGGCCTATTCAACATCAAGTAGCTGAATCCGTCGCAGATGCCGCCCGCCTTCGAAAGGAGTATCCAGCCAGACGCGGACAATTTCCAGGGCAACCTCTTCCGGCAACAATCGTTGGCCGAACGAAAGCATATTGGCGTCATTGTGTTGGCGCGCGAGGCGTGCACTTTCAGTATTCCAGCAAAGAGCACAGCGCACTCCTTTGACGCGGTTTGCAGCCATCGCTTCGCCGTTACCGGAACCGCCGAGCACCACGCCGCGCTCAACTTCACCGCCGGCTACCGCGAGAGCAACCGGCCGAACGAAGAGCGGATAATCGACAGGAGCTTCTGAATCAGCGCCGAAGTCGGTGACTTCATGTCCAAGCTCGCCAAGGTGCTGCTTAATTTTCTCCTTGTACCGAAATCCGGCATGGTCCGATCCGATGGCGATCTTCATTAGCTTATCCGCGACTGGCTATTGAGATAAAAACTTAACGAGCGAGTCCATAGTTTCATGTACCTGCCAAAATCTGCGGGAGAATTTCGTACGAGTCTACTCTGTAAATTCAACCTCGTCACGCACTGAACCGCTGGTTTGTTCCCAATAAGCTGCGGCAGGTCGATTCTTGACTGTCCGTTCCAAAAAGAGTATAAAGGATAATCGAGAGAACACGAAATGGCGCGACAGAAAGAGTTCAATCGGGATGAAGTCCTCAATAAGGCTATGGAGGTTTTCTGGACGCGCGGTTACGAGGGAACTTCGATCCAGGATCTTGTGAAACACATGGGGATCAACCGCCAGAGTATCTACGACACGTTTGGGGACAAGCATACGCTCTTCCTGCAGTCCTTGGATCGTTATCGTGAGATCCAGAGCCGAAAGGTATTCGCCGTGCTTGAGAGGCCTGGCTCGGTGAAGAAGAATCTGCGCCAGTTATTCGAAGAAGTGGTCGCCAGGGCTCTGTCAGCGGAAGGGCGGCGAGGCTGTTTTGTCGGCAACTCGATGTCCGAGTTGGCGGGTCGCTGC
>QHXG01000578.1 GCA_003222845.1 Acidobacteriota bacterium
CGGGCAGGGTGCCATTCGAAGGGGAAACACCGAGTGATGTCATCTCTTTGATTCTGCAAAAAGAGGCGCTGCCACTCGCGCGTTGCGCGCCTGAGACTCCGGCAGAACTTCAACGTATTGTCGATAAATCGCTCACGAAGAACCGAGACGAGCGCTATCAGACGGTTAAGGATCTATTGATTGACCTGCGGCGGCTCAACAAGCGTTTGGATTTCGAAGATGAACTGCAGCGGTCGGCCCCGCCCGAATTGAGTACTGGCAGCAGGGATGCAACCGGCAGCAGTCCGACCTCAGCGACGACGGCGACGCTCACGGGACCGGGCGGGGCAACGTCGACGACCTCGAGCGCTGAGTATCTGGTGGGTGAGATCAAGCGGCACAAGCGAGGAGCCGTCATTACGCTCGCGGCGATCGTGGCTGTCTTAGCAATCGGCGCCTACTTCTACTATTCACGAGGGGACACGACGGCGATAGATTCAATCGCTGTCTTGCCGTTTACGAACACCACCGCCGATCAAAACACGGAGTATCTCAGCGATGGCATTACTGAGAGTCTTATCTACAGTCTGTCGCAGTTACCAAATCTGCGGGTGATGGCCAGCAGCACGGTCTTTCGCTACAAGGGACGCCAGATTGATCCCGCGACTGCCGCGAAGGAGTTCGGAGTGCGGGCGGTGCTAACTGGCAAAGTAACGCAGCGTGGTGACAATCTTTCCATCAGTGCAGAGTTGGTTGATGCCCTGGACAACAGGCTGCTCTGGGGCGAGCAATACAACCGAAAGCTCACTGATCTATTGGCAATGCAGCAAGAGATTTCGCGTGAGATAACCGACAAGCTGCGATTGAGATTGAGCGGTGATCAAGAGCGGCTATTGACCAAGCGCTACACTAACAATCCGGAAGCCTATCAGCTTTACTTGAAAGGCCGCTATTACTGGAAC
>QHXG01000579.1:0-4032 GCA_003222845.1 Acidobacteriota bacterium
TTGTGAGGCTGGTGGATCAAAAGAATGTGCGATGGCAAAACCGCGCGCATTTTTTTTGCATCGCCGCGCAAATGATGCGACGCATCCTGGTTGATTATGCCCGCGGCCGTAACTACGCGAAGCGAGGTGGAGGTGCGCAGCAGATTTCTCTGGACGAAGGATTAACCGTGTCTGAAGGGCGCAGTGCCGAAGTCGTCGGCGTTCACGAGGCGCTGGAGCAATTGGCAGAATTCGATCCGCGGAAAAGCCAGATTGTCGAGCTGCGGTTTTTCGGCGGATTGAGTATTGAAGAGACAGCCGGAGTTCTCGGCGTTTCGCCGGGAACGGTCATGAGGGATTGGACGCTCGCGAAGGCCTGGCTGCGCAGAGAAATTTCATCCGCCAGTTCGGCAGATTAGAGGATCGTTACGTATTTCTCGCGTTAAGTTTGAAGAAGGACTGAAGCGCAACCGACTGGAGCGCAACCGTCCCGGCTGCAAACTTAATTATTCGCGCTTCGTGCTCACTGCAAGCGGGGACGTTTGCGCTCCAGTCGAATAACATGACCCCGAACCGTTGGCAACAGATCGACCAGTTGTTCCACGCGGCCTTGGCATGCCAGGTGTCGGAGCGAACGCAGTTTCTCGCCAACGCTTGCGGTGACGATGAATCACTTCGCCTGGAAGTCGAATCTCTTATCTCGTCTCTTGATGAGGCCGATGGCTTTATTGAAACGCCGGCCGGAGACGTTGCCGCAGAAATGCTGCGGACCCAGGAATCCACCTACGAACCGGGACGGCAGATTGGCAACTACAAAATCGTGGGCCGGCTAGGTTCAGGCGGGATGGGTGAGGTTTATCTCGCCGATGACACCAGACTGAGGCGCAAGATTGCGCTCAAGCTCCTCCCGCCGCATTTCATGGTGAACCCTGATCGCGTCCGGCGCTTCGAGCGAGAAGCGCGCGCGGCGTCAGCGCTTAACCATCCGAATATCGTCACGATTTACGAGATCGGCCAATCAGACTCCGCACATTTCATCGCTACTGAATTCGTTGATGGGAAGACGCTTCGCCAAATGATAAACGAGAAGCCCTTGAGGCTCAGCGAGACCCTGAATGTTGCCGTCCAGGTTGCCGGGGCTCTGATGGGAGCGCACGCAGCGGGTATCGTTCATCGAGACATTAAACCTGAAAACATCATGGTTCGGTCCGATGGTTACATCAAGATTCTCGACTTTGGCTTGGCGAAACTGACTGAGCAGCAGACTACTGAGACCGAAACGGAAACACCGACATTGCTCCAATCGAATCCCGGCCTCGTAATGGGGACGGTGCAATATATGTCGCCGGAGCAGGCGCGCGGGAAGAAGGTAGATGCGCGATCTGACATTTGGTCGTTCGGAGTCGTGCTCTATGAATTGCTCGCCGGGCGCGTGCCTTTCTCAGGAGAGACTCCCAGTCACGTGATGGTCTCGTTGATGGAGGATGAATTGCCTGCCTTGACATCGTTCGTGGATGTACTGCCTGAACTGGATCGAATTGTTAGACGTGCACTACGAAAGAGACCAAGGGAGCGTTATCAAACCGCCAGTGAACTGGCCATTGATTTGAAGAATCTGAAGCAAGAGTTGCAACTCGAAGCACGTTTGAAAGGACTTCTCGAAGCTGTTCCCCGCAGCAAAGAAGGAACGACTGGAGCGCAAGCGTCCCCGCTTGCCGCCGGCTTTGCAACGGAGACGGTTGCACTCCAGTCGCCCGACACCAGCCCGCACCCGACGTCGAGCGCTGGATATCTGGTCAACGAAATTAAGAATCATAGACGTGCCTTGGCACTTGTCGCGATCGCAATGGTGATCGCGGTCATGGGCGTTTACCTTTACATCACCAGAAAGACCAACGTCGCTTCAACTAATGAAGCGATAGATTCAGTGGCTGTCCTGCCGTTCGTCAACGTCAACAACGATCCAAACGCGGAATATCTTTCCGACGGTCTCAGCGACAGTATTATCGGCAGCCTTTCGCAGTTGCCGAACCTCAAGAAAGTCAGCGCGTTCAACTCAGTGTTGCGGTACAAGGGGAAGCAGACAGACCCGCAACCCGTCGGGCGCGAGTTGAACGTTGGAGCCGTGCTCATGGGCAGACTCACTCAGAGTGGCGATGATCTATCGATCAGTGCTGAGCTTGTCGACGTGACGGACAACAAGCGACTGTGGCACGGTCAATATGATCGTAAATTGGCTGACGCGCTTAAACTTCGGGGCGACATCGCACAAGAGATCTCGGATGGCTTGCGGCTGAAACTGACCCGAATGGAAAAGCAGCGGTTGGCGAGAAGTTCCACCACCGACCCGGAAGCTTACCAGCTCTACCTGTTGGGTCGCTTCCACCAACATAACAGAGAAGACCAGAAAGCCAGAGATTACTTGGAACAGGCAATCAAGAAGGATCCCAACTACGCCCCGGCCTACGCGCAGTTGGCATACACTTATGCAAACGCAGTTTACAGCGATGATTGGTCTACCCGGAAGGAGGCCCTGGAAAGACTGAAATGGGCCGCTCAAAGAGCTTTAGAGTTAGACGAGACGCTTGGAGACGCTCATGCTGCCCTGGCCCTCACGATACTTGACTGGTCTGTCATGCCCAAAGAGTTTCAGCGCGCACTGGAACTTGACCCAAACTCGGCGGATATTTACGCTCATTACGCCCGAGTCCTTTGGAGGCATCGGCGAATCGATGAGGCCATCCTCCATATGAAACGGGCCGTTGAGCTTGATCCGCTTTCGCCCACGTTGCAGGCCGACCTGGGGAAAATCCTCTATTCTGCCGGCCAGCGCGACCAGGCAATGGCACAATATCGCAAGGCGCTGGATTTGAATCCCAACTATGGTAACGCCTACAAGCATCTCGCAAATTATTATCTGGCGGAAGGGAGATATGAGGAGGCCACCGCGGCGGCTGAAAAGATGAGTGCGAATGTCGCCGACAAAATAAACGGAAGATCGTTCCTTGGCTACACCTATGCGGTGGCGGGGCAGAGAGCCGAAGCCGAGAAGATTCTTCACGAGCTGCAGGAGGAGGCAAAACAACATCATGTTAACTTGGACTTGTTTGCCTTGATCTATACCGGACTGGGCGATAAGGACCGAGCCTTTGAGTTCCTGCAAAAACAGGTTGCAGAGAACAAGGTTCTGCCGATTTTCATCAACGTTCAGCCGGAATGGGCCAGCCTGCGCGCCGACCCAAGGCTCGCGGTGCTGCTTCAGCAGAGTGAATGGCACCGGGAATAGGTTGCGCCGCAGAATTCTTAGCCGTCTTCACAAGACCAACCACGGACGGGCAGATGAGCACGAGAAAACCCATGTCGTTGTTCTGGATCGGTTGCTTGCTTGCCCTCTGCCCAGTCTCCGCTTTCTCACAGAGTCAGACTACAGGCCGCATCAGTGGGACCGTCAAAGACCCGCACGGCGCCTGCATCGTCGGAGCTGAAATAACCGTAATAAGCCTGGCCACCACAGAAAAGCGAAAGGTCAAAACCAACGATAGAGGCAATTACGCGGTGCCGCTCCTTCTACCGGGAATGTATCGCATAAGCGTCACGGCGAATGGCTTCAAGAAAACCGATGTCGAGTCTATCCGAGTAGCCATTACCGAAACCTTTCCACTCGACCTTAATCTTGAAGTCGGGACCATGAGCGAGCAAGTGCTCGTCAGCACATTGGGGCTGCTCATTCGAACGGAGGGCCCGCAGATGGGTCGCGTTGTTGACTCGCGCGCAGTTGCGGAGCTTCCGCTCGCCACGCGCAACTTCCTGCAAATCCTCGCGCTCTCGCCGGGCACGGTTGCGTCCCTCCCGGACAACACGGCCCTGGGCCGCAACTCGCAAGCTATCTCTGTCAACGGCGCGCGCGGCACGCAGAACAATTTCGAGATCAACGGAATTGACGCCAACCGGCTGAGCACGCACGACGGTGGGCCGCTGGCCGTGCCCGCGCCAGAGACGATTCAGGAGTTCAAGGTTCAGACCTCTCTCTACGACGCGACTTCAATCTCGGCT
>QHXG01000579.1:4059-6128 GCA_003222845.1 Acidobacteriota bacterium
GGGCGCGCTGGCGACTTTTGACCCGGCGCTTTACCGGCCGAGGATGGAAGTGGACGCAAGCGGCAACCCTGTGGGCCCGCCCATCGCCGGATTCGTGCAGGCGGGGAATGTGATCCCGCAATACGATCTGGCGGATGTGCCGAACGTAGGCCGTCGCGTCTTCACGGGCGTTGACCCAAATAACATCGGCCCACGAGCAGGCTTTGCCTACGCGCCTTTTGCTTCTGGGCGCCTGGCACTGCGCGGCGGCTACGGTGTCTTCTATTCGCGCGCCTCCGCGGTTTACCTCACCAACACGGTTAACGCTCCGCCGACCTACGCCTTTCGGCGGAGTCCGGCAGGTGCTCTGGTTCTTTTGGAAGACCCTTTCGCCCCCCTGCCGTCGCAAGATCAATTCCCCGCGTTTGTCCCCGGTACCCTGAGCAGCAGCACGTTTGAGCGCCGCCTGCGCACCGCTTACTTTCATCAGGACAACGTCAGCACTCAGTTTGGGCTCTCGCAGGACCTGCTGCTCGAAGTCGCCTACGTTGGTACACGCGGGCGCAACCTGGGTTCAGTTTGCGATTAAGTTGAATTTTTAGAGTGTTGATTGCTCGCGGAGGTCTCACGATCCGAAGCGGTGACGATATTCAATGGACGAGATAAAAGCCCGCACCATCTCCGCCTGAACAAAGTCACCGTTGAATTGATTCAGCTTGTCCAACCAGAAGTTGTAGCCATTGAAGTTCCCATCCGGCGCATCGTTCGGGTCCCGGCGCAGGTAACCAAAGTACTGCATCAGGACAAAGGCGCGGTTGAATTCCTGTTGCGCGAGATGTTCGTTCTCGGCCACGGCGCGTAGTACTTCTGCCCGCGTCTTGGCGCCTGCTTCGAGATCACTTACCAGATGATCACGCTCCGTCGGTGCTAGTGGATTGCCGGCATTGGCGTTCAGTTTGTCGACGAACTCCGCTGGAGTCATTGACTGCGGATAGGCCGACGTGAAGCGCGTCCGCTGCACAAATTCTGCGGTGAAAGCCTGCTTGTGGTTCTCCAGCGCTTGCTCCCAGCCAGCTTGGTTGACAATGACGCCTTGTCCAAACTCGCGCGTGTCCGGCACAAACTCATTGAACCTGATCGGCACCGGCGCATTTGGAAGGTTGCCGTAGGCCGCCTGGTACATGCGATAGACCAGGTAACCGGTTTGCTGGAATTCAATCGAAAGAAAGTAAGCCGCTGAAACGTTGATGCGCTTGGTGTCGATGCACTGCTGGTCCATGCCGCACGATGCAATCTCGTTGGTCCAAAAGGCGAGGCCAGTCGAGTCAGGCTCGCGATTGAGGAAATCGAGATAGTGTTGACGCACAAAGAACTGCGCGTCGTCTATGGCATTGGGAGTTGAAATGGCGCCGGCGTCATACAGCTCGGCGCTCCGCAGGGGACCGCTACCGCTGCCGTCAAAGCCTCCTACGACCAGCACCTTCCCATTAGAGAGCAGCGTTGCTGTGTGGAAGTATCGAGGTGCGTTTAGGTCAGCGGTGGCGCTCCACGTGGCAGTGGTAGAATCATAAACCTCGGCGCTCTTGAGAGTGGCTTTTGTATAACTGGAATCATATGCATAGTTATCACCACCGGCGATTAAAACCTTTCCGTTGGGCAGCAGCGTCGCCGAATGTTCGCTACGTCGGCTCAGGTTACCCGTGTAACGCCAGCGACCGTTTAGTGGGTCGTACAATTCCGCGGTATTTGTGACGGTCGAATAGCAATAGTTCGCAAGGCACGGAAACCCCCATCCTCCCGTCACTAAAATGTCGCCATCGGGTAATAGCGTCGTCGTATGATCGATTCGACTTGTGTTGAGGCCAGCAGTACGGCTCCAGGACCGTATATTTGGGTCGTACAGAACCGACGTCGCCGGATCCCACACGAAATCGTCTTCGTCGCCGCCGAGTAAGACCAGCACATTGCCGTTTGGGAGTAGGGTTGCTGACTGGACCAAGTGACTGCCCGTTTCAAAGCTACCGCTTGCCGACCAAGTTCCTGTAGCAGGATCGTACAATTCAGCGGTTTTGGTGATCGGATTACTGTAC
>QHXG01000580.1:0-3151 GCA_003222845.1 Acidobacteriota bacterium
TAGATCGTTATGAAGGCCATTAGCCGTTCCCTCTGGTCAAAAGGAAAACAGGCGGCCGATAAGTGCTTAATCGGATCATAAGGTCTGCCATTATCCTTGACGCCGCTTGGTGCGTCAACTATATTATTACCAAAGTCAGGCCCAGCTTGGCCCGATTTTGACAACGGCCCACCCGTCTCTGGTTGCAAAAATTACTCTAAACCTTCAAGAGTAATCGCCGATTTCAGTCCCCAGCCTAGATCAAGTCCCATTATTCCTTCTGGAAACGTGCTGTAGGCTTGCCTGCGAAATTGCTTGCAGTTAATGCTTGCAGTTATTTTGGCATCGTGATAGAGTCCGCGGCACGTTGAGTTAGCAATATCGGATTCTAGTAACCCTAGAGATCGGCGGTTCTCAAACTTTCGCGGTCCGGAGGCCTTCGTCTCCTCGCGGGGGATCTCAACCGAGAACTCGCCCCAAGAAAGCGTAAGATATGGCAAACAAACAGTACATCACCCAAGCACCGGGCTGGAACGTTATCAGCACCTACTTCACGCAGACTGATATTCAGCACATGCTGCAAGTAAGCCAGGGAGCGATCGATCTCTCGAATTGCAGCAGTGTGCTTCAGAATGCGGAGGTCATTTACCAGAAGGTATCTACACAGCAGATGCCTCCCGGAAACCCATGGCCTGCAGCGTGGATCAATAACTTTTTCGCTTGGATGAATAGCAATCCAACGTGCCCATAGAGTGTTAAGGGAGGGTTGAGGGCCGTAACAGCTCTCGTGTAAGAACCCCGCGACGTACGCTCCATTGGGCGGGCGTGGGTAAAGGTATTTGTGTGATTTTGGCCACAGGCCTGGCGTTGGCGGCGTGGCATCCTTCATGAAAGGTAAGAAGTCATGAAACCTAAACACCCTAATTATGCGAAAATCGGTCTTTTGTCATCGCTGGCGCTGCTTGCCTTATTGATTGTCGGGAATCGGTTTTCCCAGGCAAGATCCGCAAGTTCTCTCAGACCACGAATAGTCGGCGTTACTTTGACTCCGATTACTGTGACGCCGCAAACGCCGAATTTCGACGTTCAGGATCCAACCGATCTTCAGGAAGCGGCCAATTTTGCGTGGCAGGAATTCATTGCATTGACCTGGCCGGCCCCAGCCCAGGGACCGTCTTCCTTTCCGCGAGGAGTACCACTAACCGATGGCTCTGTCCCGTACGGCAAACCCGGGACTACTGGCCAGGTTGTATTTGAAACCTTCCGACATAAAGTTGAGGTCTTCCCCGGCACCGGTAATCCTAACGGCTACGACCCGACCAAGCCAGACTTCGCCTTCAGTTCTATTCCCGTATACACGTATGCAAACGGTTTGATTCCTCCGGCGCCCGGAATCAACATCCCGGCCGTTCCACCATTCGACAACCTGGACGAGGTTACTCAGATCAGTCTTAACGCGATGTATGCGGGAATTATGAATCCGCAACCGACCATGGGTGGGAGTTCGCACACGAGTCAGATTGAAAAGATTCTCTTTCAGGCCAAGGCCAACGAAACACAATACGTCTACGTCGCGAGCAATAAGTTTTGGGGTCAGGACGTGAATCCGAACCTGGGGAACATCCTTTTCAATTCAGGACAATATGTTCAGACTGGAGACTCCAAGACTTATCCTCCGCCTTACATTAATTTGCCTGTCAGCGATCCAGTAAACAAGAAACTTGGATCGATCGAAATCAAGACCGCGTGGCGCCGCCTCGGTAAGCATGATGATCCCAGCAAATTTTACACGGCCCGGGTCCGATTCTATGTCGGGACGGTCAGTAACGGAACTCCTACTGTCCAAGGATTCGTAGATTCCGATCAAGTAGGTGAAACCTGGGGACTTGTCGCCCTGCACATCATCCAGAAAACACCCAACGCCCCGACCTTCATCTACGCCACATTCGGGCACATCAACAATATCCTGGATGCCAATGGGAATTCGGTCGAGGAGCCAGACGGCACGACAAAGTCACAATACGTCAACTCCTCTCCGTTTATTCCGGCGTTGACAATTACCGGTGCCCCCAGCCAGAAGGGCACATCCCAGACAGAGACCACCACCAATACTCCACTCGCCAATACTAACAGTGCACAACTTTATTATCAGAACGTGAGTGGAAAATGGGTTACCACATGCGCCATTCCAAAGATAGATCCGCCTTTATGTGTCCAGGGCACGGACGGGACCGGTGTTTCAGCTCTCTTCTATATGGGACCGGTAAATGTAAACCGGCGCCTGTTCATGATTCCTCCCACCATAACTGCAGCGAATCAGGCAGCTCAGCAAGCCATCGCCGCGGTAAACAACCAGGCCATTTGGCTAAATTATCGACTGATCAATGTCCAGGCCCGCCCCATCGATATCGACAACGTCACGCCGCCCGATGAGCCGACCTACTACTTGGCTAATGAAGTGGTGGAAACTAATCCCTCGCTGCAACATTTTCGCGGTGGATTAAATGTATTGAATGGCCGAATCTTCAATTATGATTTCACGGGAAAGAAGGACTTCAATGCCTTCGTAGTGGATTATACAAAGCCCGTAATCAAGGGCAAGTATTTGATGGGCGGATGTATGGGATGTCATGGCTCTCAGGGTCAAAAGCAAGGGGGTGACTTCAGTGTCATCCTGGCCAATGGACGGGTACCCAGTCCTGATATTATTCAGGAGGACGAGACGCAAGCGGCCGCGATGCAAGTAAAAGCGGGAAGATATGGACTGGTAAAAAAGCCAACGCCTTCGCTGAGAACGGGGAAAGGCAAGCGGCCATAAGTCAAATTGTGATTAGAACCCCGCTGAGCTTTCCTGAATCTGACTTTTGTTCAAAGGAGAGAACACTATGACAGTAGTAGTTAAAGAGCTTCATGTCTGCATGGGTTTGAACGCGTGCGCGCAGCACGATGTCGATGGAACAGCAGTCATGGCGGGTACCGGACAATGTTCGACTGTCTCGCATTACTGTCACGGCCTTAACGATTGTCGAGGGCAGGGGTTTTGCGGAGGAGGCGGTTCCACGGGCGCTGAGCAAACTCAACCAGGAAACAACCTCTGTGCGGGTAAGGGAAGCTGCAACACGCTAGCCACGCTTCCGAACTATACCTCCGGGCCGCAGTGGTACATGAATCA
>QHXG01000580.1:3283-4747 GCA_003222845.1 Acidobacteriota bacterium
AATCCGGACGGACCTTTGTTCCCGACGGGAAAACAATTCCACCGAATCTGAAGGTAACTGACTGCTTTGGTCCATCGCCGCAACCGGAGGGTCCGAATCCGCCACAGACCGGGACTTAGCGAAAGATAAACTCCACCCGCCCGCGAGGGAAAGCTCGAGCCAGGTCGGCGAGATCTTTCGCCGTCGCGTTCGGGGTACCTTGAGTGACAACAAATCCGCGGCATGCCAACAAGTCGCGGCCGCCCACGGAGGCTCGCTTCATTTTCGGTAAATCCTTCGATGAACTCGCGCGCTTGGGACATCCTAATCTTGGTTTGGGCGTCGGGCTGCGCAACGTCCACTTCAGTTTCATTCTCGATAATTCACCACCGGTCGATTGGTTTGAGATCATCTCTGAAAACTTCATGGACTCAGGCGGGCGGCCCCGGTACCTCCTCGATCAGATCGCCGAACGTTATCCGATGGTCATGCATGGCGTTTCGCTTTCAATTGGCAGCACGGATCCCTTGAATCTCGATTACTTGAGGAAACTAAAACAACTTGCCGATCAGATTGGTGCTCTCTGGATCTCGGATCACCTTTGCTGGACTGGTGTGATGGGATCCAACACTCACGACTTATTACCGGTTCCACTGAATGAAGAAAGTCTTTCCCACATCGTGCGTCGCATCCGTACGGTGCAGGATTTTCTTGGGCGCCCTCTCATATTGGAGAATCCGAGCACCTACATCACCTTTGCTGACTCGACGTTAATCGAATGGGAGTTCTTCAGCCGCATGGCCGAAGAGGCGGATTGCGGTTTATTGCTCGATGTGAACAACGTATATGTTTCGAGCGTCAATCATGACTTCGATCCGGTGGAATATATCGAATCATTACCTCACGAACGCATAGTTCAATTTCACCTGGCGGGACATACTAATTACGGAACACATGTTATTGACACGCACGATGGGCCGGTCATCGAAGCAGTCTGGGAACTCTATCGCTTGGCCGACAAAATCACGGGAGGCGCTTCGACACTGCTGGAATGGGATGGCAGGATACCCGATTTCCCGACTCTTCACACAGAAGTCCTCAAAGCGCGGGAACATATCAACGTGCAATCAAAGGAAGGCTTCACGGCAGTTATGCCTGAAGTAAGTGAAGTGGGAACTGCTGCGATTTCCAATCCAATACATTTCATGGTTCCGGACGCACAATGAGAGAACAACCACGCGATCTCGAAACAATTGAACGCTGGTTGCAGGCAGTAATCACCGAGCCGGCGGGTATCATTGCGGGTCTTGCTTCGGAAGAGGCGCAGCGAAACATCGACGTGTCGGCAGAACAGATTGAAGAGATTGTGACTCGGTCAAACACTCTGACAGCCACTCAGCGGCTGGCAATCTATGGAAATGCCTACTTTGCCCGGTTGCAGGAATGCCTGCGAGCCGAGTTTCCGGTTTTGTTACACGCCCTCGG
>QHXG01000581.1 GCA_003222845.1 Acidobacteriota bacterium
AAGGCCTGAACGTGTTGCAGTACTTCATCTCGACCCACGGCGCGCGCAAGGGTTTGGCCGATACCGCGTTGAAGACCGCAGACTCTGGTTACCTGACACGGCGTCTGGTTGACGTGGCCCAGGACGTCATTATTAGCGAACCGGATTGCGGCACTCTCAAGGGAATTTCGGCTTCGGCGATTGTCGAAGGCGGCGAAGAGATCGAGAGCCTCCGCGATCGCATCGTCGGCCGCACCGCGCTCGAAGATGTGATCGATCCGGTGGAAGGCACGAGCATCGTCGAAGCCAATCAGGAAATCGATGAGGATCTCGCCGCCGAGATTCAACGCTCAGGCGTGCAGCGGGTGCGTATTCGATCGGTGCTGACCTGTGAATCGCGACGTGGCTGCTGCATAAAGTGCTATGGACGCAATCTGGCCACGGGCCGGCCAGTCGATATCGGCGAGGCCGTCGGCGTAATCGCAGCGCAGTCAATTGGTGAGCCGGGCACGCAGCTTACAATGCGCACGTTCCACATCGGCGGTACGGCGCGCCTTGAAGAATCTTCGAAGCACGAAGCGCGTGTCGAAGGCAAGGTAAAATACATCGATCTGCAAACCGTCAAGAGCCGCAAGGGTGAACGCGTCGCCATGAATCGCATCGGCGCCTTGACGATCATCGACGAGCGTGGCCGCGAAGTCGCGCGTTATCAGATTGTTTACGGCGCGCACATTCTTATCGAAGACGGCGACCACGTTGCCCAGGATCAGTTGCTGGCGACCTGGGATCCGTTCACCTTCGCGATCTTAACTGAGGTCGGCGGCACCGTGAAGTTTCAGGACCTGAAGGAAGGCGTAACCTTCGATGAAGAGACTGATCAGGTCACCGGTCTGTCACACATGGTGGTCAAAGAGTCGCCAGATGAAAAGAAGCAGCCGCGTCTGGAGATTCGCAGTGGCAGCAAGGTGTTGAAGGTCTACCAAATGCCGGTGCGCGCGAACCTGATGATTGGCGACGGCGAGCAAGTTGAACCGGGCGACGTCATCGCCAAGATTCCGCGCGAAACCACGAAGACTAAAGACATCACTGGCGGTCTGCCGCGTGTCGTAGAGTTGTTCGAAGCTCGCCGGCCGTCGGAAGCTGCCGTGATGTCGGAGATCGACGGCACGGTCAAGCTTGGTCCAATCTCTAAGGGTAAACGCAAACTAATCATCGTCGGCGACGACGGTGAAGAACGCGAGTACGATATCCCGCGCGGCACGCACATCAACGTGCAGGAAGGCGATCGCGTCAAAGCCGGCGAGGCGCTGATGGATGGCCCACTAAATCCGCACGACATTCTGCGGGTGCTCGGCATGAACCGTTTGCAGGAATACCTGGTCAACGAAATCCAGGAGGTCTATCGCCTGCAGGGCGTGAACATCAACGATAAGCACATCGAAGTAATCGTGCGTCAGATGTTGCGTTGGGTGAAGATTAAAGAAGTAGGTGACACTGAATTCCTCTTGGAAGAGCAGGTTGATCGCTTCCGGTTCCAGGATGAGAACGAGCGCGTGCGCGTCGAGAAGGGTGAGGTCTCTCAGGCTGAACCTTTGTTGCTCGGCATCACGAAGGCTTCGCTCTCCACCGACTCGTTCATCTCGGCAGCATCATTTCAGGAGACGACTCGCGTGCTGACTGAGGCCGCGATCTCCGGTCGCGTGGACTATCTGCGAGGCTTGAAAGAAAACGTAATCATGGGTCGCCTGATCCCCGCCGGCACCGGTATGGAATACTACCGCAATGTCGACATCGAACGCGACGAGACCATCGGCGAAGCTCAACGCGAGGAAGCCGAAGAATTTCCCGAGATTCTCGGCGGCGCCGAGTTGCCGAAACCACCCACTCACGCCGTGTTGGCTACGGTTGGCGAAAGCGATGGCGAGGAAGAAGTTGAGGCCTCTGAAGGCGACGAAGAGTAGCAACTTCGACCTCAACAACGACAAGAAACCGGCAAAAGCGCGCTGCTTTTGTCGGTTTTGTTTTCGACCCTCGGCGGTTTTCTTGCCGATATAAAAATTCCAGCTTCCAATTGATCGAGGCTTGCGGTAATATGCCTCGCCAGGCGGCGGTTCCTATGACCTCTGCCAGAGTATCCCCGACCGTTGCGTTGCTTTCGGGAGCAGCGCGGCCAATTCAACCCATCCCCGGCAAGGCATTACGCGGTTACGTGCTGTAGCTGCTTTCAGTCTCGTTTGTAGTTCGAAGCAGGAGATTACCGTGAAAAGAAATACCCTCCGTCTCGTCCTTTGTCTGTCCCTACTCGCCAGTGTTCAGGGCGTTCGTGCCCAAGACACCCATGCCGATGCCGCGAAACTCGACAAACTGAAGTTTGTCGGACAAGCACATGAATCGCTTCCCGATCTCGTGCGGCGTGTTAAGCCTTCAGTTGTTTCGGTCCTGACCTATGATGCGAAGGGAGAGCCGCTAATCAGTGGCAGCGGATTCTTTATCCGCCCCGGACAGGTCGTCACTAACATGCACGTCATCCGGGGCGCGCGTCGAGTCGAGATTCATACGCTCGAAGGCAAGGGCCGGACGTATCCAGTCGCGGGCGCTTTGGCCGTCGATGAAGAAGCCGATCTGGCGTTGCTCAGTGTAGATGTACCTGCTGAACGTTCGCGTCCGCTGCTGCTGGCGACTGCTTTGCCTGACGAAGGCGAGCAAGTCTTCCTAATCGGGAATCCGCTGCGACTGGAAGGCTCGGTCAGCGATGGCATCGTTTCCGCTGTGCGCGAAGTGCCGGCTGTCGGTCGCATCATTCAGATCACGGCTCCGGTTTCGCACGGTAACAGCGGCAGTCCGCTTTTGAATATGAGCGGACAGGTGATCGGCATCGTTACGGTCAAAGTCACTAACGGCCAGAACATCAATCTCGCGCTGGGCGTTGCGCGCGTCGCCACGCTTCGGCCGGAACAGTTAATCGCCTTCGATCAATTGGCGTTGAAGAACAAATCGACCACTCAACCTGAGGTGCTGGCAGAATTATGGTACCGAGGCGGAATCGATTCTTTGTGGTTGGGAAATTATGACAGCGCGCTCAGCTATTTCGAGACGGCCGCCAATCGGAATCCGCGCCGTCCAGAGACATGGATTCAAATCGGCTATTGCAAGGTCAAACAGGGCCGCAACGACGAAGCGATCCGCGCTTATCAACACGCCATTCAACTTCGTCCGAACTCTGCCGAGGCCCACAACAAACTGGGCGACGCTTTCTACTATGCGGGGCGCTTCAACGAGGCAATTGCTGCCTACAAACAGGCGGCGCGCTTGCAACCCGAGCAGCCCGAGGCTTACTACAATCTCGGCCTTGCGTATCTTGAAATCGGCGATCGTGACTCGGCCCTGACCCAAAGCCGCGTGCTCGAATCCATTGCCCCGGATCTGAACAAGAAGTTGTTGGCTGAGATGCAGCGCTAGAGAAGACCGGATCATTTTCCATTTGTCATTTGACAGTTTTCATGTGGCCATTTGAAGCCCCCCTCCGTTTGGAAGGGGGACTTGTCCCGCGCGCGGCGGACAAGTCCGCTGACTAAACGGCAATTCTTCCAGACAAATGGCAAATGGAAAAATGTCAAATGACAAATGGAAAATCTCCCCGTTTTCCCCATTTTTCCGCCTAAAAACAAAACTCTAGCGCTCAACTGACCATTTTCGTTAGATTGGTTCATCCGGCATGTCCCGTCGAAACATCAATCTGACCGGCTCTGTCTCTTGATCGGACGCGCGTTTGCCTTTCGTTCCCACTTTCTGAGTTCGCGGCACTCGCTACGCCGACCTCATTCAGTTCACTTCTTCGCAGGTGCCGCTGCTTTATCACGAAACAGTCACATTGCTTCTTGTTCGACATGTTTAGCGAGCGTAGTATCGGTTTCGCTCAATCCTCACGCTTTGAGCTCTAGCAAGACAGAACTGAATAGGAGATTAGGTAACCCCTTTGAATTTTCGTAGACTGTTCCCCTATCTTGTCGTCGCGTGTTTCGCCTTTTCATTGACCGCGAGCGTTGCTGCACAGAGCAGTGAAGCCGAATCACGTCAGACAAACATTACCCTCGAAGCCAATGGTTCAAAGCGATTGGAAACGGAGGTCGCCGTTCCTGCCGCGGTCGAAGACGGGCGTCCTCGGTCCGTGCGATTACCCGGCGCAGTGGGTGGCATCAATCAACTTCTGCTAACTGCGATTCAGTCACATTTAGGAGCGTCGTATCACTATACCGGGACGGGGCCCAACTCTTTCGATTGTTCAGGATTTGTCTGGCGCTCTTTTCAGGAAGCCGGCTTCAATTTCAATCGTGGCCCAGCGCGATCCTATTGGGCAACATTCGCCGCGCCGCCAAAGGAAGAGCAGTTCAAGTTCGGCACGCTGGTTTTCTTCAGCGGTCTCACGCACATTGGCATCGTTGCCGATGAAAAAGGTTTCTATCATTCTTCCCGCCACCACGGCGTAGTCTATTCTCCCTTCAACGATTACTGGCTGTCGCGCATAGATGGTTTTCGCCGGGTGCCGCTTGAATCAACCGAGACACCGGCTACGAGCGCAAAGACAAAAGCTGCCAAGCCTGCGACCACGGTCCTTGCGGTCGCGGAGAATAACGAACCTTAGGAATAGGTTAACTAAGACAACAAAGGCCGCGACGG
>QHXG01000582.1 GCA_003222845.1 Acidobacteriota bacterium
AGACGCGATCCCTAAGGCTTCGCGGCCGGCTTCTCACTCTCAGATTTTTCCACGGGCAATTCTTTACGATTGCTCCAATCCTGGAACGAACCGTCGTAGAGATGAGCTTCGTAGCCGAGGTAACGGGCAACGAAATATAGCAGGCTGGCTTGTTGGCCGATGTGGCAATAAGTCGCCACGCCGTCCCCCGGTTTTACTCCTGCACCGGTAAACAGTGCGCGAAGCGCGTCGACACTTTTGAACTTGTTGGTTGAGTCTTCGACTAGACTCGAGAACGGAATATTTTTGGCGCTGGGAATGTGACCGGCGCGGGGCATCTGTCCGGCCTCTTCTCCGGTGTAAAACTTCGCGGCGCGGGCATCCAGAATCGCCACGCCGGGTTTGTTCAAGTTCGCTTTGACCCAGTCGACGTCTACAACGAGTTTAGAATTTGGCGCCGGTATGAAGTGCCCAGGTTTGGGTTGCCGCAACTCCGCGGTTATTGGTTTTCCTTCAGCACGCCAGGCTGGTAAACCTCCGTCGAGAATCGAGGTTCGATCACCCAGGCCTAAATAATCGCTGAAGTAAACGATGATGTGAGAGTTGTAAGTAACGCCTAACTTTTCGAAAGTAGCCTTCAGTTGATCGACCGGTGGCAATTCCAGGATTAACCCCTGTGCGCGCGTAGAAATATCGGCAAGCTGTATGAACTGCGCGCCGGCAATGTGTTCCGCGTCATATTCCTTGCGCTCACCAACCTGAAGCAGAATGAGCGAATCGTCTTTCAAGTGCTGGGAGAGCCAGTCGGTAGAAACGATCAATGATTCTTTTACCTTGCCGACCGCCAGCGGAGTTGATGCGTACGCTAGCAGAGAGATTGTAACCGTCAAACAGATCCGGAATCGTCTCATAAACCCTCCAGATTGAAGCGTAATGCGAGCCCTACAATATCGCGGTTTCTTCCAACAATCTACCGTCCGTGAATCGCTCGACGTTGAGTTGCTGCGCCTCAATCAATTCGGAGCGACCGTGGAGGATGAGGTCGGCCGCGACGCGCCCTGAGGCGGGCGAATGCATCACGCCGTGACCGCTGAAGCCGTTGACGAAATATAAGCCTTCGACATTCGGAGCTGGGCCGATGATGGCATGATGATCGGGAGTCATTTCATACAGACCGGCCCAGGCGCGGCGGGGGTTGACTTCGGCTTCGGCGAGCACCGGCACGCGTGACGCGGCTCGCGTGAGAATCTTTTCGATGAAGGTTGGATCGAATTCAGTTTTGAAGCCTGGAGTTTCTTCGGGATCGTTCCAAGCCAGCAGGATTCCTTTCCCTTCACGACGAAAATGAAAGCCGGTGGACATGTCGATCACCATCGGAAAGCGTTGCGGCAATCGATCGAATGGTTCGGTGGGAACGAGTTGCCGGCGCAGAGGCTCGACCGGCAATTCGGCTCCGGCCATCTTGGCAACTTCCGCTGCCCACGCGCCGGCGGCGTTGACGACCACGCGCGTTGAGATTAAGCCACGGGTGGTTTGGACGCCCGCAATGCGGCTTTGCCGCCCCGATAGGCGGAAGGGCTCCGCCTTTCCGGCCAGCGCAGAATCATTCTCTTCAGCGAGGCTACGCCTCGCGGATGCGGACGAGACGTCCGCGCTCCCAGCATCAACATTAATTCCAGTCACCTTTGTATCCAGCCACAGACGCACGCCATGCTCACGCGCGTTCAGCATGAATCCCATCATTACGCTGTGCGGATCGACAAAGCCGTCCGTCGGACAGAACGTGCCGCCAAGGATGTCGTCCACGCGTAATTGCGGCACCATTTTTACGATGTCTTCGGGCGTAACCCATTCGACGTTAGTTACGCCGAGCGCATTCTGCCTTTCGCGATTTGCTTTCAAGTAAGCAAGATGATTTTCGTTCGTCGCGCAGAAGAGATATCCATGCGCTCGATAATCCGCCGGGTGGCCCACCACGTCGTCGAACTTCGCAAAGAAGTCGATCGAATACTTCGACATCTGGATGTTGACCGGCGTCGAGAACTGCGCGCGCACACCGCCCATGCTCTTCCCGGTCGAGCCTTTGCCCTGATGCGCTTCGCGTTCAATCACAAGCACATTGGTGCAACCCGCGTGCGCGAGATGATAAGCGACACTCGACCCGACAATGCCGCTACCGATGATGACTACGTCTGCGGTTTCAGTCATAGCGAGAAAGTCTCGCGCAAAGGCGCAAAGATCGCAAAGAAAAAAGGCGAGCAATCGCGCTCGCCTTTCCCTGGCAGGCTCTTGAGCCCTCCCTTACGGTCGAGCTTGTGCTCCTGTTACGCCGGCGCTGGCGTGCCACCGGTAATTGGCGGCAGGATCGGCTTCAGCGGTTTCGCGGCTGGCTCTTTGATCTTAGGCTGCTCTTCGGAACTCACTGTAGACGGCTCTTCCGAGTCCTCGACGAGCGGTAAGCCGGCGACGACCCGTCGGATCTGAACGCCGTCGAGCGACTCGTGTTCGAGCAGAGCCTCGGCCAGACGGACCATCGTATCGCGATTCTCTTCGATAATTCTGCGTGCGCGCTCGTATTGTTCAGTGACGATCTTGCGCACTTCAGAGTCGATGCGAATCGAAGTCTCTTCAGAATAGTCGCGGTGCTGGGCGATCTCGCGACCGAGGAAGATTTGCTCCTCCTTCTTACCGAAGGTCAGCGGCCCGAGTTCGGACATGCCATATTCACAAACCATCGCCCGCGCCAACTCGGTTGCTTTCTCGATGTCGTTCGACGCGCCGGTGGTGATGTTCCCAAGAAAAGTCTCTTCGGCAATGCGGCCACCCATCAGGATTGAAATCTGGCCGAGCAGATATTCTTTCGTATAGTTGTGACGATCGCCTTCGGGCAGTTGCTGCGTTACGCCGAGGGCCATCCCGCGCGGAATGATTGTGACCTTGTGCACGGGATCGGCATTCGGGACTTTCAACCCGACAAGCGTGTGGCCGGCTTCGTGATAGGCGGTGACGCGCTTCTCTTCATTCGAGATGACCATGCTCTTGCGCTCGGCGCCCATCAGGACCTTGTCTTTGGCCAACTCGAAATCCGGCATGGCTACAACCTTTTTGTTGTAACGAGCCGCATTCAAAGCTGCCTCATTCACGAGGTTGGCCAAATCAGCGCCGGTAAATCCCGGAGTGCCGCGCGCGATCACGCTAATGTCCACGTCTTCGCCGAGCGGAATCTTGCGCGTGTGAACTTTCAGGATGCCTTCGCGGCCGCGCACGTCGGGTCGCGAAACCACTACTCGGCGATCGAATCGTCCGGGCCGCAGCAGCGCGGGATCAAGAACATCAGGCCGATTCGTTGAGGCGATTAGAATAACGCCGTCGTTCGATTCGAACCCGTCCATCTCGACGAGCAATTGGTTCAACGTCTGTTCGCGCTCGTCATGACCGCCCCCGAGGCCTGCGCCGCGATGACGGCCCACCGCATCGATCTCATCGATGAAGATAATGCACGGCGCGTTCTTCTTGCCCTGCTCGAATAGGTCGCGCACACGCGAAGCGCCTACGCCGACGAACATTTCGACGAAGT
>QHXG01000117.1 GCA_003222845.1 Acidobacteriota bacterium
ATTTGGCGGAATCTCGGGCGGTGGTCCGCCGTTCGGATTATTGCGGCGATTTGGATCCCGGCCGTTTTCATGGGCCGTTTCGTCTGACTTGCTTGTTTGACTGTTGCTCGCTTTGTTAGTCTCAATACTCTTTTCGGTTGGCTGCTTCGAAGTAACAGTGCGCTGAGCAGCAGTGTCAATTTTTGGCTTATCGCTTTTCGGCTCTGAATTGGTAGGTGCGTCCTTCTGGGCAGAGTTATCCGCCGCTGTACTGAATGTTTCGTTAGATTGCTGCTGCGGTTGCGCCTCAGTTGGAGTGGTCACCGTATTTTGTGGCGCCGCATTTCGACGGGCGCGATAGACATAGAACGCGCCGACGCTTCCTACAATCAAAACGATCAAGGCCGCCGCAACTGGCCACGCGCGTGATTTAGGTACAGCCGCAGCGGGCCGAACAATAGTTGATGCCTCTCCTGAACTCGCCGGTCGGACACTCGTCGCATCGCCCCCAAGCAAAGTCTGCGCTTCGCTCGCCATTGGACGCGTCTGAGCGGCGCCTAGCCCGGTTCGTGGTTCATTCGCAACTGTCTTAGCGTCCCCAAGAACGGCGCCGGATGTCGCGATGATCGGGACCTCGCCGAGAGGGTGCTCGGCGGCCTCGCGTAATGCTTCGCGCATCAGCGCGGCGGAAGCGTAACGATCGTCGCGCTTTTGCGCCATCCCTCTGTTGAGCGCCGCGGCGACCGACGCGCTAACTCTGCCTGTCTGATGGGCCGGCGCCAACGGATCGGGTTGGCCGTTGACGATCGCGGCGGCGCGACTGAGCGCATCCGGTGGCTTAACGTTGGTGAGCAAGTGATAAAGGGTCGCCGACAACGAGTAAAGGTCGCTGCGCGCGTCAGTGCCCAAACCCTGCACCTGTTCGAGAGGCGCGTAATTCGGTGTATAACCAAAGATGCTCGCCGACGTCGTCACGACGGACATTTGACCCGCAAAGCCTTTCGCCAGTCCAAAGTCAAGCAACACGACCTGCCCACGCGCCGTCAATTTCAGATTCTGCGGCTTGATGTCGCGATGAATGATCTGCGGATCCTGCGTGTGCAAATAGTCGAGAGCATCGCACAGTTGATCGCCCCAACGCAGCACCTCTGCCTGCGAAAAAGGACTGTTACGACGCGTGAGCATTTCGTAAAAGTCCTCGCCCGCGATGTACTGCATCACCAGAAACTGCCCGTCACCTTCGTTGAAGTGATCGCTCACTCGCGGCAGCGCCGGATGGTGCATCCGCGCCAGCAGACGCGCTTCGCGTTCGAACTGCTTGCGCAGCTTCTCATCGGTGAAAAGCGTCTCTTTCAGAGCGACGACGGTATCCAGCCGTTGGTCTACCGCTTCATAAACCGCGCCCATGCCGCCCTGGCCAAGCTGGCGAACGATTCGATAACGTCCCTGCAGAATTGTTTCTGGTGAAAGCATGAGGTCGATCTCCCTGGCTCTTACGCCGACGAGTCTATCATTCCGCGCATCTCCAAGCCAACGGATTCCTTATTCTTAGCTGAGAGACACTCTCTCGAAAGCCACCAATCCTTAGAATCAGGTGTTTAGAGTACCGACTTCAGTCGGGTTTTTATTCGGCGAGAGAAGTGCCCGACTGAAGTGCCCGACTGAAGTCGGTACTCTAAACACCTGCTAACCGAAGGCCCGTCGTCGTTAGACGGACGAGAGCTAGAAAATGGTTTTGAGGGTGAGTGATTTCGGCGTATGCTAAGCCGCACATGAGCAAGCCAATCCCCTTCGAGCCTGAAGGCGAGATTATCGACGTTGGTCCGCGCAGACGCGGGCGCCCACGGCGCTGGTGGTGGCTGGTGTTGGCGGGCGCTGCGCTGCTGTTTCTCGCCTCGCGCGCGCTGTCAATTTACATTTCGGCGCTTTGGTTTGGCTCTCTCGGGTATGCGCCGGTCTACTGGTACATGTTCAGATTGAAGATCGAGTTATTTGTGATCTTCTTTGTGTTAACGCTGCTGATTTTGCGTGGCGGCCTCTGGTTGATCGAGCGCGGGTTCGCTCGCTTCGCGTTTGACTCCCGCACGGTCTTCATAAATCAGCAGCCGGTAAACATCTCTCCCGGCCGCTTCCTCAGGCCCATCGCATGGACTGTCTCAGTATTGGCCGGCTTGGTATTCGGACTCAGCATGCGCGAGGCCTGGCGCAGTTTCGCGCTTTATTCGCATCAAGCCTCAACTGAATTGACGGATCCAGTCTTCCACCAGCCGGTTGGCTTCTATCTTTTCACCTTGCCGGTTTACGACGCGCTCAGTAGTTGGCTGCTCTATCTTTCAATCATCATTCTGATCGCGGCCGTAATCTACGCGCTGCTGGCGCTGACTCAGGAAGGCTTATCCACATCCGCGGGTGTGCGTAATGCCAAAGAGACGAGCATTAGCGCCGTGTCGTGCGCCCTGGCCGCGTTTTTGCTGGTTCTTGCCTGGAACGTTTTGCTCTCGCGTTATCCGTATCTTTGGGACGATCATCAGACTTTCTCCGGAGTCACTTATACGGAAGCGAATTACTTTCTTCCCAGTCTTTTGTGGGTCGCGATTGCGCTGGTCGTGGCCGCGGTTATCTGTTTGGTTAATGCTTTCGCAATTCGTCGCGTCCGCCTGTTCATTGTCGTCGTCGCCGTTCCACTGATCGTTTACATTGTTGGGGGAATCATCGTTCCCGCCTACGTAACCAACTTCATCGTCAAGCCCAACGAACTCGGTCGCGAGACGCCGTACATTGAACAGAACATTACCTGGACCCGCCGCGCCTTTGGCGTCGATCGCATCGAGCAGCGCAATTTCGACGCTGAGACTTCGACTGAAGCTTTTGATTTGCAAGCCAACCGGGCCACGCTGGACAATATTCGCCTGTGGGATTGGCACGCTTTGAAGGATACGCTCACGCAAATCCAGGCTATTCGCACCTACTACGATTTCACTGACGTTGATGTGGATCGCTATGTCATCTCTGGCGAAAAGCGGCAAATGATGCTGGCCACGCGCGAGATCGATGAGGCGAAACTGCCGGAACAATCCCGCAATTGGGTCAACGAAAAGCTTATCTACACGCATGGTTATGGTTTGACGATGAACACGGCGAACGGCTTTGATTCGGAAGGCATGCCGAAGTTCGTGCTCTCAAACATGCCAATTGAATCAACGGCGCCCGAGATTAAGGTCACTCGTCCGGAAATCTATTACGGGCAAAAGACGAACAGCAATGTCTACGTGAAGACCAGGCGGATGGAATTCAACTATCCGCAGGGCGAAGCCAATAATCTTACGAGTTACGAAGGCACGGGCGGCATTCGCATCGGTGGACTTCTGCGTCGATGGTTGCTGGCGTGGGCGCTGGATGACCTCACGAAGCTGCCGTTCTCAGATGACGTAACCTCGGAAAGCCGCGGGCTGATTCATCGGAACATACGCGATATCGTTGACAGCGTCGCGCCGTTTCTTATCTACGACAACGATCCATACATCGTCATCAGCAGCGATGGCCGGCTCTTCTGGATGATCGATGCTTTCACTGAATCAGCGACTTATCCGTATTCCCGCCACCATCAGGCCGGCGAGAAGACCATCAATTACATTCGCAACAGCGTCAAAGTAACAATTGACGCCTACAACGGCGCGGTGAACTTCTATGTTTTCGATCCGCAGGATCCGTTGATTCAGACTTATCGCGCGACTTTCCCCAACCTGTTTCGCGACGCCCGCGAGATGCCTGCGGACTTGCGCGCGCACGTTCGCTATCCGGAGACGCTGATCAAAGTTCAAGGCGAAGGCTGATCAAAGTTCAAGGCGAAGTCTTTGGCCTCTATCACACCCAGAACACTAACTCGTTTTTTCAGCGAGAAGATCTTTGGACCGTGGCCCAGCAAGTTAGTCTGAACCCGCAAACGAAGCAACAGGAACCAAGCCCAATCGAGCCTTACTTCGTGCTCATGCAATTACCCGGGGAGAAGCCGGGAATTGAATTTGTCGAGATCCTTCCGTTTACTCCGGCAAAGCGAAATAACATGATCGGCTGGATGGCGAGCCGTTGTGATGGCGATGCGTATGGGTCTTTGCTGGTTTATAACTTTCCGAAGTCGCGTCTAATTGATGGTCCGCTGCAAATCGAAGCGCGCATCGATCAAAACGCACAACTCTCCGGACAGTTTACGCTCTGGAACCAGCAGGGATCGCATGTGCTTCGCGGCCATTTGCTGGTGATTCCAATTGGCCGTTCGCTGCTCTATGTTGAGCCCGTTTACTTACAGGCTGAACGGAGCCCGATGCCGGAACTGCGCCTGGTGGTGCTGGCCACTCAGGATCGGCTGGCCTACGGCAATAACTTCGAAGAGGCCCTAAGCAGTTTGTTTGGCGAAGCCGTGAAAGCGCCGACGGAAACAAAAGCTGAACAACCAAAACCGAAGCCCGGTACCTTGCCACAACCTTCGCCATCGCCTGAGAAGGTTGTTGGTGCGCCCAATGTTCAGCAATTGATCAATCGAGCAATTCAGGAATTCGAAGAGTATCAGCGCTTGACCGCGGAAGGTAAACTCGGTGAAGCCGGAAAAAAACTGGAAGAGCACAAGCGCACTCTGGAGGAGCTAAAGAAAGCAAGCGGCAAGCCTTGATTTGGAGCGCGCCGGCAGAGCGAAGCGGCGACGACGCTTTGGATGTCCGTAAGCTTCAGCTTGTCGCGCGAGTGGAATCGACAAACTAAAGTTTATCGGACAGCGATCCAGAGCGCCGTCGCCGCTTCGCTCTGCCGGCGCACTCCAAATCTATTTCAGTTTCTCTTGTAGCTTTCGCGCTCCCTCTACGGCTTCGTTGTATTCAGTTTCGTAGCCCGGCGCAGGTTTCATTGCCAAGAGCGCATCGATCTGTTTGCGCGCGTCTTCATTGCGGTGCGCTTGCGCGTAAGCCTCCGCCAGGTGCAGTCGCATCAGGTCATTGTCGGGACCAAGGCGCAACCCTTTTTCCAGATATGAGATCGCCTTCTGGGTATCTCCGCCAAGCAACCTGGGTGACTCGAGATATACCTGGCCCAGAACCATGTAGGCGCTGCCGTCCTGATACTTCTCATCGAGCTTGAGGACCGTTTCCATCTCGCGCTTGATGTCTTCGACTTCCGACAAACCGGCCAGTGTGCTCGTCTCAGCACTACCTCCATAGTTCGCGCCTAACCAAAAATGGCCTTCGGGTTTGCCATCCTGTAACTTCACGGCCAGCTTGCCGGCTTCGATCCCTTCGCGAAAAGCTTTGTCCTTTTCGCCCGAGTCTGAGCTATGCGAGCCAAGAAAGTAGTTGAACTCTGCCTGCCGCCAGGCGATTTCGTAGTTTGTCGGATCGCCCGCCTGGGCTTGCCGAAGGGTGACTATCGCCTGCCGCACTTTCATCAAGTCCGCTCGGCCCTCATATAACCCGTTGGCCTCGGCAATCGCCTCTGAGCTTGGGCGCATAGATGCCTGATTAGTCGTCGTGACGTTCCTTCGGCAGGAAATTCCAAGGGACCATACCGAGACAATTACCAGGACAATGCATAAGTTTACGGCCTTTTTCTGCGATAACGCTCTCGCAAAGGCAGTATTGTACGGCTTATTCATACACCACTAAATTGCCTTTCCTTTCGCTCGCGGATAAGGTATATTGCCAGCTCGAAAGCGAACTCAAACAGGCGGAGGAAGCAGTTGGCGGCAGCGGCATTCTACGATCTCGAGGGAACTTTAGTCGGCACGAACCTGGTCCACACGCTGGGGTTTTATGCCCGCAATCAGCCGAACCTGGTTCGTAGTTTCACCAAGAGCGCTGCGACCCTGCTGAGCGTTCCATTGTTTGCTGTCAGCGATCAGTATAGCCGAAAAGTCTTTAACGATCTCTTCTTTAAGCGTTACAAAGGCGAGACCGAAGACCGCATGCGCTTCTTTGCCGACGACCTGTTCGAGAAAATTTTGAAGCCGGCGGTGTATCCGGGCGCCTTTGAATTAATCGAGAAGTCGCGCAGCCTGGGGTTGCGGCAGGTGGTAGTCACGGGCGCGTTGGATTTTTCCGTGAAGCCGCTGATGGAGTACTTGGAGATTAATGACTACGTTGCGAACCGTTTGGAGTTTGTAAAAGGGGTTGCGACGGGACGCTTATTGCCACCAGTTCTCGCCGCCGCGACGAAAGCGTCATGGATTAGAACATTCGCGGAACGCGAAGGGATCAGCCTGAGCGAATCGTTCGCCTACTCCGACAGCATCAGCGACTTGCCCATGCTTTCGATCGTCGGACATCCAGCGGCAGTGAATCCCGATCTTCGTTTGCGGCAAACGGCTCTGCATCATGATTGGCCGATTTTGAATTTGAAATGAAGTTTCAGGTTTCAAGTTTAAGGTTTCAAGTCGAAGCCCGTATCTGGAAAACCTGAAACTTGAAACCTGAAACCTGAAACCTCAAATTATGGCCCTTCAACTAAGACGAAAAACGCACGAGTCGATTGTCTACATCGACAGCGACAGCGCGCCGCGAATCATGCCCTCGGGAGAGGACTTCATCCTCGAGGACATTCCGGTGGGCACACGCGTTCTCTATCCAAATCCGCCGATGAAGGGCTTACCCAATCGTGAAGCCGCGATTCGTTATGCTTTGAACCATCCGCTGGGTTGCGATCCGCTGTTTGCCCAACTCGAGCCGGGAATGAAAGTCACGATAGCCGTTGATGACATCAGTTTGCCGTTACCGCCAATGGCGACGCCGGACATTCGGCAAACGGTTGTGGAAATCGTTCTCGACATGCTGGCAGGTCACGGTGTCGATGACGTACACATCATCATTGCGAATTCGCTGCACCGCAAGATGACGCCGTGGGAAATGAAGCGCATGTTGGGACAGAAGATCTACGACGATTTCTATCCTGACCGCTATTACAACCACGATGCCGAGTGGAAGGAAGGGCTAATTAAGATTGGCGAAACCCGGCACAAGGAACCTCTGGTTCTCAATCGACGCGCTGCGGAAAGCGATCTTCTCATTTACTCCAACATCAACTTTGTGCCGATGGACGGCGGGCATAAATCAGTTGCGGTCGGGCTTTGTGATTACGAATCGCTGCGTGCGCACCACGAACCGCAGACGATTCGCGATTCCGACAGCTACATGGATCCTGCGCGGTCAGAGCTGAGCAACAAGTGTGGGCGCCTGGGAAAGATTGTCGATCAGCATCTGAATGTCTTCCATATCGAAACTGCGATCAACAATCGCATGTACAAAGGCGATATGGATTTTCTGCTGAAGAACGAAGACGACTTCAGCGCCTTTGATCGGATGAAGTTCGAGGCGATGCGCTACACGATGAGCAAGCTGCCGCGGCCCGCGCGGCGCAAGCTGCTGCACTCGCGGCCTTCGCAATATGAGATGACCGCTTGCTTCGCAGGTAAAACTGAGCCGGTGCATGAAAAGATAATCGAAAAGGGCTTTCAACAATACGCGATCCCGGTTCGCGGCCAGTGCGACATTCTGATTACCGGCATCCCTGATATTTCTCCCTACAACGTTTATTCGATCCTGAATCCCTTGCTCGTGCAGGTAATGGGACTGGGCTATCACTTCAATTTCTACCGGAATAAGCCGCTACTGAAGAAGGGCGGGGTTTTGATCATTCACCATCCGTGTTATGACCAATTCGATCATAATTTCCATCCGAGCTACATCGAATTCTTCAATCGGCTGTTGCCGGAATCGCGCGACGCTTTCTATCTGCGGGATAAGTACGAACGGGAATTCGCCAACAATCCCAGCTACGTAGAGATGTATCGGCGCGGCAATGCCTATCACGGCGCGCATCCTTTTTTCATGTGGTATTGGGGAGAAAACGGCCGGCAACACATTGGCAAAGTGATCGCTGCCGGCGCGGAAAACGCGCACGTACCGGCAATGCTCGGCTGGGAGCGCGCCGATAATTTGACGGAAGCGATCGCCATGGCGCGCAGCTACATGGGAAATTCGGCCGAGATTACGATGCTGCATCAACCGATGATTGGGATCGCTGATATGGAGTAGCGATTTATTCAATGACCAGCGAAACAGCAAAATCGATCGTGGTGCGCGCGCTGACGTTTGCCGGTACGTTCACTTTGTCGCTGATGATCATCAGCGGCTTGCCGAGCGTCAGGTCGAGACGCCAGAGAATTCTTGCGCAGGCCGCTATGGACGGGAACTTGCGTCGAGTGCAACTGCTTCATCTCACGGGCGCCGAGGTCACTGCCCGAGGCTATTGTTGCGCTCCACTCTTTCTCGCTGCCGGCCAGGGAAGAGCGACAGTTGTTCGTTATCTGCTCGACGAAGGTGCTGATGTAAATGCTCGCGAGAAACTTGGTGGTACGCCGTTAATGGAGGCGGCTTACTCCGGCTATCTCGAGGTGATTAAGGAACTCTTGTTTCGCGGAGCCGAGATCAATGCGATCGGCACTGACGGCACCGCGCTGGATATCGCCATTAGCAGAGATAATGCCGCCGCGGTTGAGTTGCTCAAGCATTACGGCGGCAAGCGCGCCTCCGAAATTCGCAAATGAGTTGGGCGATCATGACAGCTAAGCTTTCACCAACTGAAATCTATCGCGATCGAAAGATTTTTCTGATCGGCGGCACCGGTTTTCTCGGCAAGGTCACACTGAGCATGCTGCTTTATCGCTTTCCGAATATCGGCCGCGTCTATGTGACCGTGCGAGCACGCTCGCAGGAAGAATCGGAAGCGCGCTTCTGGAACAATGTGCTTACCGAGCCGCCGTTCGATCCGCTGCGCGAGCGATACGGCAGCGCGCTCGACGGTTTCATCCGCGACAAGGTAGAAGTCGTGGGCGGTGACATTGCTGAAAACAATCTCGGCTTCAGCGATGAAGAAGCGCAACGCATCGCCGACGACATCGACGTAGTCATTAATTCTGCCGGCAACGTGACCTTCAATCCGACCCTGGAAAGCGGGCTGCGCACGAATGTGGTCGGCACCCAGAATGTCATCGCGTTCACCAAACGCATGAAGCGCCCATGCCTGATTCACATCTCAACTTGTTTTGTCGCGGGCAATCGATCCGGAGCGGTTTGGGAGAACGACGACGTTATTGGCTACTTTCCGCGAAAGCACGAACTTAAAGGCGTCGAATTCTCGGTGGAGCAGGAGATCGCCGACTGCGCAAAAATGTCCGAGCGCGCGCGCGAAGAAGCTAAAGACGCAATGCGCGTCGCTCAATTTCGCGAGCAGGCGCGCAAGCGATTGAATGAAGAATTGCGTGACACGGACGACCCGGACGCGCTGGGTCTGGCCGTGGCTCGCGAACGAAAAGTCTGGACCCGCAATCGACTGACTGAACTCGGCATCGAACGCGCGGAGTTCTGGGGATGGCCGAACATCTACACTTATACCAAGGCGCTCGGCGAACAACTGGTAGCCGCGGAAACCGGGATCGTGCGCAGCATCGTGAGGCCGAGCATTGTAGAATCCGCGAAAGACTATCCGTTCCCTGGTTGGAATGAGGGCTTCACCACTACGGCGCCAATCATCTTCATGACTTTGAAGGGCCAGCGCCAAATTCCCGCGAATCCAAATCTGGTTCTGGACATCACCCCCGTAGATCAGGTCGCGGCGGTGATGCTTGCGGTCGCAGCGCAGGCCTGTATCGAAGAACCGAAGCTGGTGCACCAGGCAGCGACCGGCGATTCAAATCCCAACAACATGGAGCGAATCATCTCGCTGGTTGGCTTGTTTCGACGCCAACAGGAATTGGAAAAGAAAGACGGTTTGCGCTTATTCCGCGAAATCTCAGCGCGCTTTGAACCCTTCAGAGTTTCTCCCGAAAGGTTCGATGCAACCTCGCTGCCGATGATGAACAATGCGGCGAAGAAAGTCTCGTCGTTGCTTGATAAAGCAAAGCCGCGCTGGGGCGGCGGCCGCTACGAAGCCGTCATCAATCGCATGAAACAAACGGTCGATCACGTCGAAGAGCAAACGCGCGAGGCCAAAGAAGCTTTCGAGATGTTTCTGCCTTTCACTTCAGAAAATGCTTACATCTTTCGTTCCGATAATGTGCGCGCCCTCTTCGCCCGCATCCCGCAAGATGAATCGCGGTTCTTGACGTGGAATCCCGAAGCTTTCGACTGGTATGACTACTGGCTGAACATTCACATGCCGGGTTTGAAAAAGTGGGTGCTGCCGACGCTCGAAGAGGACCTGCGCGCGCAACCAAAGCGCGTTTACACCTATCGCGATCTGCTCGAGATGTTCGAGACCACCACGAAGCGCCACGCGACCCGCGTCGCGATGCGCATCGAGCGCGATGGCCACAAAGAGCAATACACCTATGCGGATTTGCGCGAGCTGGCGACGCGCGCCGCAGCGTTCTTTGCGAGCCAGGGTATCAAGTCAGGTGATCGCGTGATGCTGTTCAGTCACAACGCGCCTGAATGGGGCATGACTTACTTTGGCGTTTTGAAAGCCGGCGCGACTTGCATTCCCATCGACGCTGAAAGTTCAACTAACGAAGTCGTTAACTTTGCCCGCGCGGGCGAGGCTTCGGGCATTGTGATTAGCGCGAAGCTGAAAGACGAACATTCCGATCTGCGTGAGAAGTTGAATGCGGCCGGACTCGAACCGGCGCAGCTCTGGACCTTCGACGAAGTCTTCGAATTACGTGACGAAAAAGTGGAAGACGAGCGAATCGCGCGCTTGCCGCAACGCGTGGCTGCCCAGTCAGTCGCTTCGCTGATCTTCACTTCAGGAACGACGGGCCGGCCCAAAGGCGTGATGCTTTCGCATCGCAATTTGACCAGCATGGTCGCGATGCTGGCTTCCGTTTTTGATATGGACACGAGCGACGGTGTGTTGTCGGTCTTACCGTTGCATCATACGTTTGAGTTCTCAACCGGATTTCTCACCCCGCTCAGTCGCGGCGCGCAAATCACATATCTGCCTGAACTCAGCAGTGAACATCTGGCCAAGGCCATTAAGAACGGCCACGTCACCGGCATGGTGGGTGTCCCGGCGCTTTGGGAGCTGCTCCATCGACGCATCAAGAATCGTTTGCACGAACGAAACAAGTGGATTGGCGAGACCGCAGATCTATTGATGAAATTTAATGCCTGGCTGCGCGACAAGACACCGCTGAATTTTGGCCAAGTTCTGTTCTATCCGATTCACGAAGGCATGGGCGGTCGCGTTCGCTATTTCATCAGCGGCGGCTCGGCGCTGAATGAGAAAGTGCAACGCGATTTTCAGGGACTCGGATTTACGATTCTGGAAGGTTATGGATTGACCGAGGCGTCGCCGGTTCTGACGGTGACGCGACCCGAGAACCGAATGCTCGCCGGCACTGTCGGCAAACCTCTGCCCGGCGTTCAGGTGGAAATTAGAGATCCGAACGCCAGTGGCGTCGGTGAAGTAGTCGCGCGAGGACCGAACGTGATGCTGGGTTACTTCGGCAACGAAGAAGCCACGCGCGAAGCGCTCGTCGATCGCTGGCTTTATACGGGCGATCTGGGACGTTTGGATGATGAAGGCAATCTCTACCTGGTAGGCCGCTCGAAAGACATCATCGTCGATACCAATGGCAAGAACGTCTATCCCGACGAAGTTGAAGAGGTTTATCAGGATTCGCCTTACATCAAAGAGCTGAGCGTGGTCGGTTATCCGGACGGCATCGGCGAAAAAGTCGCATGCATCGTCGTGCCTAATTATGAATATGACATCGCGCTCACGCGCGCCGAGGTGCAAGCTGCCATTGAAGAGCACTTCCGTCAAGTCTCAGCGACGCTGCCATATTACAAGCGCGTCAAGCTTTTGCATTTCACGGACGAAGAATTGCCGCGCACGGCGACGCGCAAGGTCAAACGAAGCGGCGCGCTAAAGATGTTGCAGAAGATCGAAGATAGCGCGCGCGCGTCGCAAGCGACATTGGCACGCGACGAAACGACAGCCGATGCCGCTTGGCTGGTCGACATCATTTCATCGGTGTCGAATCGCTCGCGCGACGAAATTTCGATTAACGCTCGGCTCGCCGACCTCGGCTTTGACAGCTTGATGTTCGTCGAACTGGCGACGGCCATCGAGAATGCCGGCGGATATTTGACCGCGCCGGAACGTCTGAACGAGGTTCAGGACGTTCGCGAATTGCTGACCGTCGTTAATCGCGAGGCATCACAAACGCCGCGGCGAGAGGGCGCGCGGCTGCGACTGGAGCCCGAAAAGGAAGACGAGATTCGTATCCCTGAATTTGTGCGCGCGATTGGGAATAAGACCGTTGACCTGGCCCAACGCGCGCTGTACGAGCGCCTATTGCGCACCAACTATGAAGGGCAGACCAACATCCCTTATCACACGAATTTTATCGTGGCTGCTAATCATTGTTCGCATCTGGACATGGGATTGGTAAAGATGGCACTTGCTGAAGCCGGGACGGATCTGGTGGCACTGGCGGCGGCCGATTATTTCTTTGACACAAAATACAAGCGCGCTTACATGGAAAACTTTACGAACCTGGTGCCCATGGAGCGCACGGGATCGCTGCGCCAATCTCTGCGTCATGCGCGCTCGTTTCTCGATCGTGGCTACAACGCGCTGATCTTTCCGGAAGGTACGCGCTCAATGACGGGTAAGATGGCGGACTTCAAACCCGTCATAGGTTATCTCGCCCTGGCGTCTCGAGTCGGCATCTTGCCCGTTTATTTGGAAGGAACTCACGAAGCGTTCCCGAAGGGTTCGACAGTCCTCAAGAGTCGCAACGTCGGCGCCCGCGTAGGTCGTCTCATAACGATTGATGAACTCGAAGAGATGACGCGTGGTCTGCCACGCGCGGAAGCCTATCACCTGATCGCTGCGCGCGTTCATCATGACATCGTCAACCTGCGCGATCGCACGAGTGTCAAGTTCGACGCCCAGGCTCTGCATCAACAATGGCAAGCTGAACGGCGCAGCGGCAAACTGCGAATCGAAGCCAGCGATGAACAATTCGCAACGGCTGAAGCCTAAGAGATTTATCCACAGATTACGCCGATTGCGCAGATGGAGTGAAGGAGAATGTTAGATAAGGCTCTCACTGAAACTGATCCCAGAACCTATGCCATCATCGGCGCAGCGATCGAGGTTCATAAACAACTTGGTTGCGGCTTTCTTGAACCGGTGTATCAAGAGTCGTTGGCAATCGAGTTCGCCAACAGAAATATTCCATCCGTCGAGAAGTTCAATTGCCCATTCACTACAAGGGCCAACTGCTGGTGACCGGTTATTGTGCCGACTTCATTTGTTTTGAATCAATCGTTGTTGAACTGAAGGCGCTCGCGCGGATGAGCGGAACGGAGGAATCCCAGGTAATCAACTATTTGAAGGCGACTGGTTACGAGGTCGGTCTTTTGCTCAATTTCGGATCAAGGAGTCTCGAACAGCGCCGCTTTGTATTTTCCAAATCTGTGAAATCTGCGAAATCTGCGGATTAACCCTCCGATGCCCAAGACGCCACCCAAAAAACGCACCGCGCAGATCGTGCCGAAACAAAGCACGAAGAAGCACGCGGCCATCGTTAAGAAAGTTCCGCCTACGACTCTGATCACGGGTGGTACGGGCTTTCTCGGCGCGCACCTGGTGCGGCAACTGGTGGAATCAGGCGCGAAGAATATTCGGGTGATGGCGACTTCCATTCCCGAATGGTTGGTGGGCTTGGGAGTCGATACACTCGAAGGCTCAGTTACCAACGCTGACGATGTGGCGCGCGCCGTCGAAGGTGTCACGGACATCTATCATCTCGCGGGCAAGGTTTCGCGCGAGAAAGACGACGCGCGCGAAATGTTCAAGCTGCACGTCGAGGGCACGCGTCTGCTCTGCGATGCGGCGATGAAAGTGGGCGTCAAAACGATCGTCCTGGCGTCATCAAGCGGCACGATTGCGGTCACTGAAAAGGGCGACACCGTTCCCGACGAAACGTATCCGCCGCCGTTGGACATCATCGCTCGCTGGCCTTATTACGCCAGCAAAGCTTATCAGGAAATGGCCGCACTGGAACGATTCAACGGAAAAGGTTTGCGGCTCGTGATCATGAATCCGAGCTTGCTGCTCGGTCCGGGCGATGACCGCTTGAGTTCAACAAAAGTTATTTTGGATTTTATGGCTCGCAAGATTACTGCAGTTCCTAACGGTGGTTTAAGCTTCGTAGATGTGCGCAACACGGCGCAGGCTTTTCGCGTGGCGATGCAGAAAGGCAGGCACGGGCAGCGTTACCTGCTAGGCGCGGTCAACTGGACGTTCGTGAAATTCTTCGATCGCCTTGAGCGCCTGACGAAAGTCGCATCGCCACGGCTGGCCTTACCTTCCAAGGTCACTGTTACGGGCGCCAAAGTGATCGATTCACTATTTCGCCAATGGAACTTCGCGTCGCCACTCGAAGCCGACACAATCGAAATGGCCGAATACTTCTGGTACTTAAATCACGCCAAAGCCCGTCGCGAACTCGGCTTCACTCCGCGTGATCCGGGCGACACACTGAACGATACGGTGCGTTATGTGCGCGAGAATTTTCTGGGTGGGAAGTAGCATATAGCTATTTAACCGAGTTTACCTCATCGGGAGATTTCGCTTGGGTTCACGGTCTGACGTTCCTTTGACGATCGATTGGGAACGAGCAAATTGGGGATTTGTCGAAAGCAGGAGTAGAAGGCTCAATATTGGTAGTTTTGACTTTGTTAGTAAATATTGACTTGAGGTAATGCACATGAGCAGTGGCGATCTAACAAGCAGAAATGCGAGTTTACTTTTAGTTCATAATGACCTGAGAGACTTCGAGCGGGTGCGTTTAGTGGTTCTTGACTGATTTCGAAAAGTAGTTGTTGAGCGTGGCGCGGGGCGTGGCCGACGGGCAGGAATGCCGTGAAGCATACCTTCAGCGCTGAGGTCTTCGTCAATTTCAGGCCAGTGTATTCCCTGGCCATCTCCGATAAGGCGAAAGGTCGCGCGCTGCTTCGGTGTTGCTTCCGATAATCGCCACGACCAAACCAACGGTACGCTGATTACTCGGCCGTCAACCAGATCGGCGATGATTTCGTCTTTGGTGACGCGGACCCTCTTAATGCGGGGTTCGCTGTTATTGGCAGTGTTCATCCCAGGCCTCCATTATCATAGCAAGATTGCTTTGGATCAGCCGATGAATGATCTTTAGTTCTCGAGCGCTGAATCCACGATTCCTCGCCAGTAGGACAGGCGCAAGCCAGAACTTGCACGTCTTGTTTTCCTGCTCCACGTGAATGTGCGGCGGCTCGTTGCAGTCAAAACTCGTAAAGAAGAATCGATACGGGCCGGGAATCCGTTTGATCCTTGGCATTTGAGACAGCCTCTCACTTCGTCTGCATCATAACACGGCCAAGCCAGCGAAATTTAACTAGAATGCCCACTGCATCATCGTTGACAATCACGGCGGGATGGGTTTTCTTGATCTCGGCTCCGATGGTGGGATCGAGATTAATGAGCCAAATCTCGCCTCTACGCACTACGGAATTCCTCGCCGTCCAGCATCGTAAAAACGGTCAGCTCTTCGTCTGACAAATAGTCGTGAAGTAGCATTTTAGCAGCGCTAGTCAGGCACTCTTTCGTGACGTGTTCGGCCGAACCTGCAATCTCTTGCCGAATAAGGCGCGTAGCCTCTTCGACAATCGCAAGCCGCTCTGCATTGCTAAGTTGCTTCATTTCATTGATGATTTCCCGGCTTGTCACAACAAAACCTCCAAGGATGCTTCCGCCGATTGGTTGAAACAAGTCTATCACAGAGCAGACAACTCGCGGTCTCAATCAGATTCTGTGAAAGCCTTTCAGAATATCCTGGGTTGCCAGACGCAGGATCACAGGCCGCCCGTGCGGGCAGGTAGTCGGTGAAGACGTCATGAGCAAACGATCGATGAGCCAGCGCATCTTCTCGAGCGCGAGCGGCATATTAACTTTGATTGCGGCATGACACGCTAGAGAGGCTGCGATCTCATCCCGCAAGTTTGCGCGCGTGGCTCCGCGCTTCTCGGCATCCACAGTATCAAGAACTTCGGCGAGCACGTTGCGCGCT
>QHXG01000118.1 GCA_003222845.1 Acidobacteriota bacterium
CGAGGCAAAGGCTCGACTTGAACGGCTACTCCATTGAGCTTCAAGGTTCAGGTCCGCCGCGCTGCCGAGGTTGACATCGCCGAAGCACAGCTCTGGTACGAGGCTCAGCGCAGCGGTCTAGGCGCCGAATTTCATTCTGAAGTTTCGCGGGTGATTCACCGGCTTGCTGAGACGCCGCTAATTTACCAGGTGGTGTATCGAGACGTTCGGAGAGCTGTTCTTCATCGCTTTCCGTATCTTCTCTGGTATCGAGTGCGAGGCGAAGATGTGACGGTTCTTGCCTGCACGTATGCCGGCCGGGACCCGAGCAAGGTTAAGTCCCGCTTGCGGTAGATTCAAGAGGCGATTGAAATTTCATCTTGAAGGCTTGCGGCAAGAAGGCTATGAAATTCCCGAGCCGTCTACTTATTCCTCATACATCGACATCGCCGCATAGGTCACGCCCAACAACCCTTGTTCAATCCCTTCATCAGGAAATAGCCGTGGTTTCTATTTCCCGATCAATTGCACGGCGACGCCAATAAGGACGATGCCTGCGATGGTCGCCAATGAAACGGAGATGCTCGGCGAGCGACGATGCGCTTCGGGCAACAGATCACTTGTCGCGGTGTAGAGAAAGAAGCCGGAAGCAAATCCGAGAAAGACGGCCAGCGCTCCCGCGGGAGGCAAGATCGCCAACGCGAGCAGCCCGCCAAAGACAGGAGCCAAGGCATCGATTACGAGAAAGACCAAATCGCCACGCCTCGCACGCTCACCATGGGTAACCAGCAGGATGGTATTTAATCCGTCGCTCGTGTCGTGTGCGATCACGGCCAGGGCCACCAGCAGTCCGGCTTGCCAGTTTACCAGTGACGCTGCTCCGATCGCCGCGCCATCCAAGGTGCTGTGGACAATCAATCCTATTGCGCTTAGACGTCCTAGCCGCTGGTGAGCCTGATTGCCGCAATCGTCTTCAGGACACGCGTGAAGCACCAGGAGACGCTCGGTTAGATAGAACATAAGGAATCCGACGATTACGATTCCGAGGACGATTCGAGGGCTCCAGCCCTGCGCTCCCGCAACCACCAGCGACTCAGGCAGCAGATCAAAGAAGACCGCGCCCAGCAATACGCCCGCGCCGAGCCCCATTAGCAAGTGAATGCGGCGATGTGCCTTGATGGCAATGAAGCCTCCCGTCAGCGTCGAGAGCATTGCCAGTGATGTGAAAAGGAGTGTAAGCATCTCCGTTGACGGCTAATCGTCTGAGCTGTCCGTTGGACGACAGTGTAATTTCTAAGTCTCGACAATACCAGCAGCGGAATCAGTGCGCCAACTGAAAGTAGGTAAAGTCAGGATTTATGCGGCAGGATCAACCGCAACGCGGTTGCATCCTTCAGCCCAACGTTGCCGTTGCGGCTACGTTGGGAACCGAAATGAAATTGGATCGGTCAACCGCAACGCGGTTGCGCCGGTGTTGAAAGCCGGTGTGTTTCATCTTCGACTCTACGCAGCCGGCCACAACCCTTTCAGGGTTGGGAAAATCGTTGCCTCCGGGTCTCAAGGTAGCCGCAACGGCAACCTTGGGCTGGAGGATGGAACCGCTTTGCGGTTGGAGCGACAAATCAGCGTTACCTACTTTCAATTGGCACACTGGACAGGAATCAAGTCGTTGACAGAGCCGGCCGCGGAAGATTAGAATTTTCCCCAGTCGAGTTGGTTTTACTAACGGAGCGAACCATGACTCTCGTTAAGATCATCGTTATTACGGTCCTGATCATCCTCAGCATCCTGCTCTTCGGGCGGTTTCTTTTCTAGCCCTGACTGAGCAGCATGGCATTCTACAACCGGCAGAGCAAGCGTGGTCTGCGATTCCCTTCCCGTCTAGTCATTGCAACTAATCTGTTTGCATTGTGCCTGGTTGGTCTGATTCCAACTGCGCAGGCCCAGGAACCGGGTGACGTTGTTCGGGTCCGCACGGACCTGGTTGCTGTCCCGGTGATCGTAACGGATCCGCGCGGGCGTCGTGTTTCCGATTTGCAAGCAGCCGATTTCGCGGTTAGGGACGAGCGTGGGCCATTGAAGATCGATTACTTCGCATTTGGAACCGAACGCGTGGCGCTACTATTCGCTCTCGATACATCAGGGAGCGCGAGAGAAATAATTGAGCGGCAGCGAGCAGCCGCGCTCGCACTCTTTGTGCGCTTCGGCCACGGCTCGCGTATAGCAGTCTTGCATTTCGGTGACTTAGTGCGGTTGACTATACCGTTCACTTCGAATTCCGAAGCGGCGTTGGCGTCGTTTAGCGTCGGAGCTAGAGAGAGTCAGGGCACGGCTATTTTTGATGGCGCGGCAGCAGCGGTTCGATCTTTCGATGGCAGCGGAGGTTTCTCTACCGAACGGCGAATCGTGATTTTGATGAGCGACGGCCTGGACACGCTCAGCTCCACTAGTTACCGGAGAGTCATCGATACGGCCCAAGCGCGCGGCGTTTCATTTTACGTGGTTCATTTCCCGCTGTTCACGCCACAAGAAGGAAGACTCGTGCCGCGCCCGCCGTCTAAGGGCTTTCGCGCCTTGGCGGACGAAACTGGCGGGCGCTATTTCAGGATTGGTGATGCGAAATCCGCTCTCGATCCGCACGCTAAAGTGGATCTCGCTCCGGTGTTCCAGGCGATCGAGCATGACTTGCGGGGCCAATACGTGCTCGGTTTTTATGCTGGCGACGCAACCCGCGATGCTTTACCGCACCATGTCGAAGTGAATCTGACGTCGCCTCGGAATCGCAAACTTAAAGTCCAACAATTAAAGTCGAGTTACACGCTACAAGATAATAATGAGTGAAGGAAATGAGCTTGGACTGGTAAAGATTCGTCGCGCGCTAATCAGCGTGTCCGACAAAACCGGCATCGTCGATTTCGCCCGCGAGCTAAAGCGCTTTGACGTTGAAATCATCAGCACCGGCGGCACTGCCAAAGCTCTCCGAGATGGCGGCGTCGAAGTGCGCGATGTTGCCGAGGTCACCGGCTTTCCCGAGATGATGGATGGCCGCATCAAGACTCTGCATCCGAAGATTCACGGCGCCTTGCTTGGTTTGCGCGCGAACTCCGAACACGTCGCCGCTATGCGCGAGCACGGCATCGAACCGATCGAAATGGTGGCTGTGAATCTATACCCCTTCGAGCAAACCGTTAGACAGGAAGATATAACGCTCGAAGAAGCGATTGAGCAGATTGATATCGGCGGGCCGGCAATGATTCGCTCCGCCGCGAAGAATTTTAGCGCGGTAACGGTCGTTGTTTCACCGAGCGATTACGGCGAAGTTATTAACGATTTGCAAACGAATTCAGGCGCGACTTCGCTTCAGCTTCGTCGCGATTTGGCTTTGGCTGCCTTTCAACGCACTGGCATGTACGACGGATTGATTAGCGCTTATCTCAAAAAGCTTATGCGTCTGGGTTTCAGCCACGGCATCAGATCCGGCGGCGGAGACTTCACCAGTTCCTGGAGTACCAAGAGGACACATCCCCGCTCGATCGAGGACGCTCAGAGACCGCCGGATTTCGCAGAATGGACCATCGGTAAAGCGGCTACCTTACGCTACGGTGAGAACCCTCATCAGGAAGGCGCCCTGTATAAAACCGGGGCCGCGGCCGGTATCGGCGCGGCGCAAGTTCTCTCGGGCAAGGAAATGTCCTTCAACAACTATGTCGACGCTGATGCAGCTTGGCAATTGGTCTGCGACTTTGAGGACATTGCCTGTGCAATAATCAAGCACACAAATCCCGCTGGTGTAGCGTTGGCATCAAACGCTGAAGAAGCTTATCGAAAGGCGCTTGCTTGCGATCCGGTGTCCGCGTTTGGCGGTATCGTGGCTTTCAATGCTGCGGTTGATGACGCTGCTACCCGCGCGGTGACGGAAATTTTTATTGAAGTAATTATTGCGCCAGATTTTGACGAAGCCGCGCTCGAAATACTGAGGAAGAAGAAAAATCTGCGGATATTGCGCGCGGGCGAACCTAAACCGATTGAAGGATTGGAATATAAGCAAATCTCTGGCGGCCTGCTGGTGCAAACGCGCGACACGCATCGATTGAAGCGGGAAGACCTAAAAGTCGTTACCAAGCGCGCGCCTTCCGAAAAAGAGATCGACGATCTGATTTTCGCCTGGACCGTCTGCAAGCATACGAAGTCGAACGCGATCGTTTACGCGCGCGACCAGCAAACCGTCGGCGTCGGCGCCGGGCAAATGTCGCGCGTGGACTCAGTCAGGATTGGCGCGATGCGCGCGCAATTGCCAATCAAAGGATCCGTGCTGGCCTCCGATGCGTTCTTCCCTTTTCGGGATGGAATCGACGAAGCCGCGTGACACGGCATCACGGCAGTCATCCAGCCGGGGGGCTCAGTGCGTGATGTGGAAGTGATTCAAGCCTGCGACGAACATGGTATAGCGATGATCTTCACCGGCATTCGCCATTTTCGACATTGACTTCAGCTTGATCAACTCAATTCAATCTGCGCGGACCGTCTTCGGAAAGTCATGAGTAACAAATCCAGGCTCGCAGCCATCGCACTCCTGTTTGGCTGCCTCGGTTTTGTGCCGCTCGTGCTGACGATGAATCGCAGCCCGCTTCCTTGGAATGACGAGATCCTTTGGGCATCGACTTCCTATTCAGTCTTCAGACACGGGGAAAGTGCGCCGAGTGTGCTGGCGGAATTCCCGCAGGCGGGACGATTCGATCTTTTCTATGGTCCAGTAGGTTTCAAGCTAGGCGTGCTGGCATTTAAGCTGTTTGGCATTTCGCCTATAAGCTTTCGTCTTCTCTCGTTGCTGGGTGCGCTGATTGTCACAGTTGCCAGTGGATTGCTCGTCCGCGTGCTTGGAGGAAGCTGGCTCGCTGCCGCAGTTTCCTTTCTGCTCGTGGCCTTATCGCCGGAGATTGGAAGTCGAGCAACAACCGGAAGACTTGATACGTTTACAGTAGGCTTGGAACTGCTTGCGCTCGTGGCTTTATTGACGGCATTCTCGCGCCGAAAGAAGACCCAATATCACCTCTTAGCTGGCCTGTCGGGGGCGCTATTAGCGAGTGCGGCGCTTTCTACGCCCCGATCATGGACATTCCTCTTCGCACTTTTCTCTTGCTCAATCATCTTCTCTCTCCGGTCGCGAGAGTTTCGGGTTAATGCACTTCACAAGATTATCACCGCCGGATTGATTCTTAGCACTGCGTTGTTCCTTTGGGTTTCGAGCCAAAAGATGACGCTTCTGAGTTGGATGCGTTTCATCGCCGGTGCAAGCATGGGTGACCGATGGAATTCTTCGCCGGTGCTGGCCGGTTCCTGGTCACTTGCCGGCAGCAACTCGTCAGCCAGTGCGATGGCGCAGGGAATGGTGACGCCTGTTCTGTTGCTTGCGATTGGTATAAGTCTAGCTTGGGCAATCCGCAAGTTTAAGGACGAAGGGCCGGCATTGCGCGGTTCGTATTTTCCGTTCTCGATTAGCGTAGTTATTCTTAATGCTGTGGTCACCCTGACACTGATTTCTCGGCCGCTGACTTACAATATTTTCTGGTCGCTGCCAATTTTGCCGGTGCTTGTCTACGCAACGTCAAAACTGTTCGGCGAATTCTCTGCCGCGAAGCGCGTTTGGTTCTACGCACTTTGGCTCAGCCTCGCAATTTGTTATTGCGGCATTCGAACGGCCAAATTTGCCGAGATATATGCGTCATGGCCGGCTCGCAATCCTGACTACGTCGAAGCATTTATCAGAGCAAATGTCCCTGCCGGCTCTCGAGTCTATGGTCCACCCGAATATTATTTCTACGTAGTCGAGCGCGCGCAATCCACCTATCGTTACGCCGAAGAATGGACTACTCCAGGTTTGGCCCGAGTCGCAATCGAGTACCGGGCGCAAATCCAGCCGCCGAGAGTCTACCTATCGACCTTCCTTCTTTGGCCGCAGAATCTGGCGTTGCCAAAGCGGTTCAATGACCGAAGTGATTTGCTAGCGACTCTTGCTCCACCACTAATCAAACAATCGTGGATCGGTCGGATTGCGCCTTCTTACACCGGAGGATTTCCGCCCACAAGCCTCTACAAAATTCGTGATGAGCAAAGTGACGGCAGCGCAAAATGACGGCAGCAGAGTGGCAGCCTGGCTTGCTCTTTCACTCGATCCTCCCTAATACTCTCCGAACATGAGCTGGGTGTTGCTCGTTGCTTATTTCTGCGTTTCGTTCGCGTCCTCGGCGCCGTCGCAAACAAACATCCCAGGGCTTTCGTCAGACGCGAAGGTTATAGACACGCAAAACCTTATGTCGGCAAATCGACCCAACCGCGAGCTCGTGCTCTGGATGCTCAAGTTATCTGTGCCATAGATATTCTGATGGCCGCGAAAGTTTTGCGAAAAAACCGGAGGTGTCTTTCAAATGAGATCTGCTGCGTTTCTACTGTTGCTGATAGTTGGTGGATATACTTTCGGGCAAGGCACAAAGAAATCTGATCCTTGCGCAAATGCTCAGACTCAGGCGGAGATGAACGACTGTGCGGGAAAAGAGTACAAGACAGCCGATGCCGTTTTGAACCAGATCTATCGACAGCTGGTCGCAATGCTCGACGACGAAGAGAAGGCTCAGTTAAAGGAGGCGCAGACCGCCTGGCTTAGGTACCGCGACCTTAACTGCGATTTTGTAGCCGACCAGTACAAGGGTGGCACAATCCGCCCGATGATCCATGGCTTGTGCCTCGCGGACGTGACGAAAAATCGAACTGCCGAACTCAGGAATCAAATCAAAGACCGAAATCAATAGAGTCCCCATATGCTAAAAGACAAACGTGGAATCATTTTCGGCGTGGCCAACAAGCGTTCGATCGCCTGGGCCACCGCGCAGGCGCTGAATCAAGCGGGCGCGCGGCTGGCTTTTACCTATCAAGGCGAAAGACTGAAAGATAACGTCGAAGCATTGACCAGGGCAGAGATGCCGGATTCGCCATTACTCGCTTGCGACGTAACGAAGCAGGAAGAAGTTGCCGAGACCTTCAAACAAGTCGGCGCTGAGTTCGGACGGCTGGATTTTCTGATTCACAGTATCGCCTTTGCGCCGCGTGAAGCGCTGGAAGGCGATTACCTGAAAACGGATCGCGATGCTTTTATTACGGCGTTGGAGATCAGCGCATATTCATTGACACAGCTGGCGCGTGCGGCGGCGCCGCTGATGACTGAAGGCGGTAGCATTGTCACGATGACTTTTCATGGCGCCGAAAAAGTTTATCAGGGCTATAACGTGATGGGTGTCGCGAAAGCGGCTCTCGAATCAAGCGTGCGCTATCTCGCCGCCGATCTCGGTCCGCAAAACATTCGCGTGAATGCAATCAGCGCCGGACCGATCCAGACACTCTCCGCACGTGGCGTATCGGGCTTGAGCACGATGATGAAGCATCATGCGGAGCGCGCGCCCCTACGACGCAACGTCGAAGCGAGCGAAGTGGGAAACACCGCCGCGTTTCTCTGTGGCTCGCTGTCATCGGGCATTACCGGCGAAACGATTTACGTCGATTGCGGCTACAACATAATGGGAATCTAGCGATTGCGGAATTCGAATTGCGGATTGCGGAATTTACGCAGACGAAATTATGAACAAGGACGATTACGATGAGCAACCTCGTGGCGGGACCCAGGACGAGCGCTTACTGGAAACGCCGCGCGGCGATGAGTTCCTCCACACCGATACCTGGCGCGTTTTTCGCATCATGGGCGAGTTCGTCCAGGGCTTTGAAGACCTGGCGCATATCACGAACGGCGTCGCGATCTTCGGTTCGGCGCGGACGCCTCCCGACGATCCCGAATACAAAGCGGCGCAGGAAACGGGGGCGCTGTTTGCGCGGAATGGCATCCCGGTGATCACTGGCGGCGGCCCGGGCATCATGGAAGCCGCCAATCGCGGCGCCTTCGAAACCGGCGGTACGTCGATCGGCTGCAACATCGAACTGCCGCACGAACAGAAATCAAACGATTACCTCACGCTCTCGCTCAAGTTCAAATACTTCTTCGTCCGCAAGATGATGTTCGTCAAATACAGCGATGCCTTCATAATCTTTCCGGGCGGTTTCGGCACGCTCGATGAATTGTTCGAGGCCTTGACCCTGATTCAGACGCACAAGATTCACAACTTTCCGGTCGTGTTGTATGGGTCGCGATATTGGCAAGGAATGCTGGAGTGGCTCCGAGGACCGATGCTGGGTGAAGCGAAGATTGTTGAGGAAGACCTCAAGCGGCTTCACGGCACGGATTCACCGGAGGAGATTGTCGAGATTGTCTTGCGGTTTCAGCGGAGTTTGAAAAGGAACGGGTGAACCTCAACTTTCAAGCACCCACTTCAAATAGGGCGCAGACGCCGCGCTGACAGGCAAGGCAACTATCTCCGGCGTGTCGTAACTATGAATCTCGCGCACGGCCCGATCCAATTCATCAAATTTATCGCTCGTTGTCTTCGCTAACAGCAGCGTTTCAGTGTTGCGCTCTACCTCACCTTTCCAGCGATACACAGATTGAATCTCGGGAAGGACCTGCACGCAGGCCGCCAAGTGAGAGTGGATAAGCATGTCTGCGATTCGGCTAGCCTCATCGCGATCCGCCGCGGTCATTAAGACGACGAGGAGTCGAGAAGCATGGTCGGTCCGATCATTTTCCATTTGTCATTTGACATTTTTCATTTGCTATTGACCCTTCGGCTGCGAGTGTTTAGAGTTCAACCTTTAGGTTGTTACTCGCGAAAAGGGCAAGCTAAAGCTTGAACTCTGAACCCCGGACATCGAATGGCAAATGAAAAATCGTCATTCTGCTTCCTCAACTTCTTCTTCAAACGCGGGACCGGTAAGCGGTGATGTATCTTCGCCGAAGAATGATGAATAAAGTTCGTTGGCGCGATCGAAGTCGCGTTCATCGACGAGCACCTGCGCGCCCGGCGCCATCACGGAGAACAATGGCGAAAAGGCGTCGGAGGCTCCCGATTGCACCACCGAACGAATTCCGTTCTGTTGCAGGATGTCGTTCACCATTTCAGCCTCGGCCGGCGAAGACAGGGTGTGCAAAGGGACGAAGCGTGCCTCACTATCGTCGCTGGCGCCGCTCTCCGTCGTGAGACTCTCTACTAACTCTGCGCCATCGTCGGCACAGTGAGTGATTCCCGGCTCGTATTCCGCTTCACAGACTGGGCAGAACATAATTTAGTTTATCGTTCCCTTCTTTTCATCCGAGGATATCGTCGACACTCAATCGAAGTTCATCGATGCTGGATGACTGTATTACCTCGCCGCGGGTGGCATGCTTGATGACCGTGTAAGCTCCGTCAACCGGCTCCGTGTACATTTCGATCCGATCCTGCGGAAGATTAGCCAGCCAAGCCTCCGGGATTCCGGCGCGAGCGTACGCCGGGAGTTTCACAATGCGATCATATTCGAGCGTCGTGTCAGCGACTTCTATAATCAGCAAAACGTCGGCCGGCCTTGGCAGCGAAGCCGAGTAAAAATCATCACGGCGACGAAGTAGCGCCAAATCAGGTTGAGGTTGCGAGTACTCGTCAAGCTGAATCGAGCTTTGTACACGAACAATTACGTTGAGACGAAGACCAACAATCGACTCAGTAAAGCGGTCGACGCAGGCGGCGTGAAACGAGCCAATGGGAGACATCTCGATTATTTCTCCTTCGATCAATTCGACGCGGTCATCCTCAGACAGAATGCCGGTTTCCACCATCCGCTCGAAGTCGGTAACCGTGAACACATGCTTTGCGATCTCTAAAGCCATAATCATGACCTGCGGCTTCGGCCTATCAATACCGGGCAGTCTAAGGTCTCGAACGGTAAAGTTCAACGTCTACTTAGCTTCAACCTGAATCCACACCTGGAATCTCGAAAAACTACTGGACGGCCTTCACAGCTCGCTCGAAAGGTATCTCCTCAAAATGCGTGAACCGTTTGAACTCGCGAAAGCGCTGATTGATTTCGTCGTACGTCAGACGCTGCACGCGCTCAGTGCCGAATTCTTCCACGTTGAATGAAGCCATCACGGAGCCAAAGATCATCGCGCGACGCATCGCCGCTTCGTCAATTTTCTCCTGGCTCGCCAAGTAACCCATCAAGCCACCGGCAAACGTGTCGCCCGCGCCCGTGGGGTCAAATACCGCCTCTAGCGGATACGCTGGAATCGCAAAATACTCTTCCTTCGTAAACATCGCGGCGCCATATTCACCGCGTTTGACAATCAAACCGCGAGGCCCCCATGAAAGCACCTTGCGTGCGGCTTTGATTAGATTCGGCTCGTCAGCCAGTTGGCGCGCTTCGGCATCGTTGATGATCACGAGATCCACGACTTCAATGGTTTTCTGTAGTGAATCGCGCGTGGTCTCGATCCATAGATTCATTGTGTCCAGAGCGACCAAATCCGCGTTTGGTATTTGTTCGCGGACACCGCGCTGCAAGTCCGGTTGGATGTTTCCCAGAAAAACCAGTCGCGCCTGTTTCGAGCCTTCGGAAAGCTTCGGTTGAAAGCCTGCAAAGACGTTCAATTGGGTCTCAAGCGTGTGCGCTACATTCAGATCGTATTCGTAACGGCCGCGCCAAAGGAACGTGTTGCCGTCCGGGATGCGCTCCAGGTCGGTCGTGTCGATATTATGCCGGCGAAAAACGTCTTCCTCGCTCGGTCCAAAATCGCCACCCACGACGGCCACCAAACGAACGTCAGTAAAGAAGCTGGCGGCAATGGAAAAGTGCGACGCCGAGCCTCCCAGCATACGCGGCCGTTGACCAAAGGGGGTCTCGACTGCGTCAAAGGCGACGGAACCTACAACTAGTAATGACATGGATGATTTAGGATTGTGAATCCGATCATTTTCCATTTGTCATTTGACATTTTTCATTTGCCATTTGAACGCTTGTGGTTCCCATCCTCATCTTGGTCCGACCGGATGAGTGTCCACGGCGTGGTATCTTTCTAACCAATGGCAAAATGAAAAATGTCAAATGACAAATGGAAAATAGTTCGACCTGCTCGCTGCTCACTGCTCACTGCTTACTGCTTACCGCTTACCGCTTACCGTTTTCGCTTTCGGTTCGCCCAACTCTTTCAAAGCTGCGTCCGCTTGTCCGCGAAAGGAACTCTGCGGATGCTCAGTGACGATTTGCGAAAAGTATCCGCGCGCTTTCTCACGAAATTCTGCTGAAGTTAGCGTTACCTTCTTTTCACCTTCATGAATCACGTATTGGTTTGGCTTCTGCTTGCCCTTCTCCCCAGCGAGATTCGCGCTGCTTTGGCCGGCGATAAATAACACCTCATCGATCTTTGAAAACTCGGGATTGGCGGCCAGAACTTCTTCGCAGCGCTCCAACGCTGCTACGTAAGCCTTCCGCAGTTTGAAGTATTGACGCGCAACTTCGAGATTGTGCAGCGAGTCTTTTTCCAAAGTCGGATCGCGGTTGATTTCAGGCCCTTGCTTCGCTCCGCCCTGCGCTCGCACCGCCAAAGGCAGAATCGCATAAATCGCAACTATCACCGACGCTACCAAACAAAACCTCTTCATAGTCTTACTCCACAAGTCGAATTTCACTTTTGGTACTTTCCAATGATGGCATCGAGCTTCCTCGCGGTTGCTTCCGGCCACAAACTTGGCGCCGTGAAGATCGCATTCTTGAGGGCTGAGCCGCATTTGCACTCCCGCGAGCGATTGGCCAGGTTCTTCACCGCTTCGCGCATGATCATCTGCGCATTCCTGACGTTCTTGTTCAAATACTCGATGACCGTCCCCACCGTCACCGCGTCGTGGCCGGGATGCCAGCAATCATAGTCCGTGACCAGCGCCAGTGTCGCATAACAAATCTCCGCCTCGCCCGCGAGCTTCGCTTCCTGCAAATTCGTCATGCCGATTACATCCATACCCCACGAGCGATATACATTTGATTCCGCCACGGTCGAAAACGCCGGGCCTTCCATGCAGATATAAGTTCCGCCCCGGTGGACCTTGACGCTTACGGCCTGGCAAGATTCTTCCAGCACGTCGCCGAGATCCCCACAAACTGGATGTGCGAAAGTGACGTGAGCGACGATACCTTCGCCAAAGAATGTCGATTCGCGTGCGCGCGCTCGGGTGCGATCGAAAAATTGATCGGGGATTACCATATCAAGCGGCGCATACTTTTCCTGCAATGAACCCACTGCCGAAGCGGAAAGGATGCGTTCAACCCCCAGCAGTTTCATTCCGTAAATGTTAGCGCGAAAAGGAAGCTCAGTCGGCGTGAACCGGTGCCCGACTCCGTGACGCGGTAGAAAAGCGACGCGCTCGCCTTCGAGCGTGCCGAGGACAAACTTATCCGAAGGACGTCCGAAGGGAGTCTCGACTTCGATCTCATCGATCTCGGTGAGTTCCGGCATCTGA